>NZ_JACJFD010000050.1:0-10752 GCF_014164415.1 Pseudoalteromonas sp. SG43-1
CCACTCTATTTATCTACTACCCACCTGACTATTAAGGGCTATTCTGTTCGCTCATTACTCTTCATTTGTTTCTTTTATTCTTTGTACTAAAAAGTCGACCGCCGCTTTTACCTTAGGCACTAAATAGCGCTGCTTTTGGTACAACAGATAAACGGCCATATTGGTGTTTTGCGTTATTGCTAATTCATGCTCAAACTTAAGCTCTTGCAACTGGCCAGACTCAAGGTATGAGTCGAGCGCCCACCGAGTTGACATTAAAATGCCCTCGCCATTACACGCTTTTTTAGCCAGCCACGATCCGTTATTTGAAATAGCGACCGCAGGCCCAGAAACGTCGTGCCATTGCTCATCCACTTTACATAACCAAGGCGTTGGCCCCGCTGGCGTTTTAAAATAAAGGCCACTGTGGCCCTTTAATTCCATAACATTAGTGGGCATACCGTATTTTTGTAAATAGCAGGGTGACGCAACAGGAATAAAGCCGTTATCCATTAGTTTTATTGCTAGCACGCGTTCATTTGGCGCATAGCCACCGCGAATAGCAATATCAACATCGTCACGCCCAAGTGTCGACAGCTCATCACTTAAGCTAACATCTAATATAATTTCGGGGTATAGCGCGCTAAACTCATCAAGCAGAGGCAGTAGTATTTTGTCACCAAAACTCACCATTGAGCTTATACTTAATCGCCCCATGGGTGTTGTTTGATAACTGCGCACAGTTTCGTGGCTTTGCTCTAGCTGATTTAATATTTGCTGAACATCGTTATAGTAAATTTGCCCAACTTCGGTCAATTTAACTATGCGGGTCGAGCGCTTTAAAAGCGTCGCCCCTAGGCTTTTTTCTAAATCAGCAACTCGCCTCGACAACGACGAAGGCGGCACATCAAAAGCTTTGGCGGCTTTGGTAAAACTGCCCGTTTCAACCACCTTAATAAAATACCGTATGGCTTTTAGTTGATCCAAGTCGCCTCTCCATTAAATAAAATGCTTTATTGTCTTAAAGACAAAAGTGATTCGCATTTTCCCCTATATATAAGCAAATTAAAACAAGTAATAATGTACTCAACCTAAAGACAGGGACTTAAATTGCATTTTTTGGCAATGAATATCTTCACGTTAATAATGGAAAGCTGACTTATGATTACTTTGCACGGTTTTGCTGCTAGCAACTATTACAACCTAGTTAAACATGTACTTTTACACAAACAACTGCCATTTAAAGAACATCTTGTTTACGGCGGTAGCGAAGAGTTATTAGCAATCAGCCCTGCAGGCAAAGTGCCTGCAATCACAACAGCTAACGGCCTTAATATTTCTGAGTCGAGTGTTATTTGCGACTTTATTGAAGAGTCGTACCCACAAACCCCGCTATATCCTGAAGATGCAGGTGAGCGCGCAGTTGTACGTCAAATTATGAAAATGGCAGAGCTTTATTTTGAACTGCCAAGCAGACGGTTTATCCCTTATGTATTTTCAGGCGCTGAAGTACCCGATACAACTAAAGCCGAAGTACGCCAAGTATTAACGCGTGGTGTAACCGCTTTGAGTAGCGTGTGTAAGTTTTCACCTTGGATTGCAGGCGAGCAATTTACAATGGCAGACATTTACGTTTATTACGTAAACACCATTGTTAACGCCTTTGGCTCAAGCCAGCTTGATTGGGATGTACTTGCACAAGTACCCGGCATGAAAGAGTGGAACGAATCAATGAGCCAATTAGCTATTACCCAAAGCATAGAGGCCGATCGGCAATCAAATATGGCTGAATTTATGCAAAAAGTGAAAGCGCAAATTCAAGCAGCAAACGCTAAATAACGCGTAGCTACAAAAGTATCTATTCTAATTTTTAATTACTAAGACAGATCGCCAATACAATAATGCTATTGGCTTAACAAATTTAATTCTTTGCAGGAGACACCTATGACAGATAAAAATATCCAACTTACTTCAACTATCAGCGAAGACAATAAACTTACACTTGCCTTAAAAAACATCGAGATGCCAAAGCCAAATGCCGATGAAGTTGTTATTCGTATTGAAGCTGCACCATTAAACCCATCAGACTTAGGCGTTTTATTCAGCGCAGCTGATATGTCTACTGCAAAACAATCAGGTACTGATGAAGACCCAGTAATTACTGCCGATGTTCCAGCTCAATTTATGCCATCACTTAAAACCCGTGTTGGAAAAGCAACCCCTGTAGGTAATGAAGGCGCAGGCACCGTAGTGGCAGCAGGCTCATCGCCAGCCGCACAAGCATTAATGGGCAAAACAGTGGCTGTTATTGGTGGCGGTACGTACCGTCAATTTATATGTGCCAATGTACAAAGTTGCCTAGAGTTAAAAGAAGGGACTACCGCTAAAGAAGGTGCATCATCTTTTGTTAACCCACTTACCGCACTCGCCATGGTAGAAACCATGCGCGCTGAAGGCCATAAAGCCATTATTCACGCCGCAGCGGCTTCTAACCTTGGCCAAATGCTAAACCGTATTTGCATTGCCGATGGCGTTGATTTAATTAATATTGTTCGCAAACCAGAACAAGAAAAATTACTGCGCGATATGGGTGCAAAATATATTGTTAACTCAAGCAGCGACACTTTTCTTGCTGACCTAACAGCTGCAATAATCGAAACCGGTGCAACTATAGCGTTTGACCCTATTGGTGGCGGCCAACTAACAAGTGACATTCTTAACTGTATGGAAGTTGCAGCTGCGCGCGATATGAAAGAGCACACAATTTATGGCTCTGATACATTTAAACAAGTGTACATTTATGGCGCACTAGACCGCGGCCCTATTACATTAAACCGTAACTTTGGCTTTGCTTGGGCTGTAAACGGGTTCTTGTTATTTAATGCTTTAGGTAAATTAGGCACAGATACAGTAATGAAAATGCGCAAACGCGTTGCTGATGAAATCACCACTACATTTGCGAGTAACTACACGCACGAAGTGTCATTAGCTGAGGTATTACATTTACAGTCAATCGCGGCTTATTCTAAACAAGCCACCGGCGAAAAGTACTTAATTAAACCTCAAGCTTAATTAAATATTCTTCGTTAAAAATTAAAAAGCAGATGCTAATTAGGTATCTGCTTTTTTACGTTTAAATATACGCACTCTACTATTGCTAGGTTTGCAGTTAACGCGTCCTTAAAAGCCTGTCATAAAACCATCACAAAAACGTAATTTACTGAATGTTTACACATTGTTTGCACCTTTTATTCTTATAGTTTATCCACTTTAATAAAATAATAAGCGTGCCTACATGAATATAAAACCTTTTATATTTTATTCAGTTATTGCCTCTACTACATTATTGTATGGCTGCGGCGGTGCTGAGCAAACTACCGACACTAGCACAGAGCAAAGTACTGATTCATCATCAACAATCACGTCAACTGGCTTAGTTATAAATGAAATTGTCGCAAGCCCAAGTGATACCTCCTACGATTGGATTGAGCTATATGCCACTGAAGATATAGCCGATTTGTCGGTATTTTCACTTGTTGATGATAACGCCGACAGAGAGCATCAAGCATTACCCGCAGTAGCGCTTTCGCAAGGAGAGTTTATTGTTATTCAAGCCATTGATGAAACCGACACACCGCCCGATAATGGTTATTACGTTACCTTTAAACTAGGTAGCGACGACGCTGTTACGCTTTATGAAAATAGCACTGCGGTGTCTGTACTTGATTGGGAAGAAGGCGAAGCCGCTGAAGGTTTTAGCTACGGCTTATACACCGACGGCACCGGCACCGCGCAAACATTAACACCAACACAGGGCGCAGCTAACCAAACAGCCGACACCTCAACACTTGTTACCACGCTAATTACTGAAGATGCCCCACTGCGTATAAACGAAGTAGTAGCAAAAGACAGCAGCGGCTCCGAGGACTGGATAGAGCTTTATGTAACAAGCAGTAGCGATGTTTATTTAGCTGACTACACACTAAGTGATGACAATAACGAGCAATTTGCCCTACCCGACATTACTTTAGCGCCCGGTGAGTTTTATCGTATTTACGCCAGCACCGATGATTTAGGCGACCTCCCAAGCGTAGCGTTTAAATTAGGCTCAAGCGATACCGTAAGCCTTTACAGTAACAATGTAATTATAGAGCAGTTATCGTGGAAAAAAGGCCAAGCCTTGAGTGGTTACAGCTATGGCCGCTACCCAGATGGCAGCGATGCAACAGCGGTATTAACTCCAACAGAGCTTAGTCAAAATAGCAAAGCAACTCACGGACCACTCGTTATTAACGAAGTGGTGGCAAGCGCTGCAGACGATGGCAACGACTGGTTTGAGCTATACAATAACAGCGAAAATACTATTAACTTAGCCAACTACCAAGTTATTGATGAAAGCGACGACATAGACCCAGTAACCCTGCCCGACATAGATTTATACGCAGGCCAATACATTACTATTTATGCCACCGATGAAGATCCAGGTACTTACTACGTACCCTTTAAACTAGGTAAAGAAGACGAGTTAAGCTTAATACTCAACGATGAAGTAATTGACTACATTGATTGGGACGAAAGCGATGTAGCCACAGGCTTTAGTTACGGCCTAAGTAACAGCACCGACTTTACTCATGCGTTTTTAACCCCTACTCCCGGTAGTGAGAATACCGTTGCAACCGCATTTACACCCACAGCTGTTAATACGCTTTCTATTACAATTACCGACGAAAACTGGCAAGACATTCTAGATAACCCACTTGATGAGGAATATCACGAAACTGCTATTACTTTTAACGGTGTAACACTCGATAGCGTGGCTATTCGCACTAAAGGCGGCTCAAGCTTAAGCAGTGTTGCCAACTCTAGCAGTGACCGATACAGCTTTAAGGTCGACATTAACGAATACGTGTCGGGCCAAAAGTTTTTTGGGCTAAAAAAATTCACACTGCAAAACTCGTTTAACGACCCGTCGTACATGCGTGAAGTAATTGCCTACGACCTAATGGACGAAATGGGCGTACCAACGCCTGAGCATGCTTACGTTAACTTTTATGTAAACGGCCAACTATTTGGTTTGTACTTAATGGTAGAAGCCATAGATGGAGAATTTGTAGAAAAACACTTTGCCAACAGTAACGGCGATTTATACAAGCCTGATGGCACAGGCAGCGATTTATTATGGCTAAGTGACGACATACAAAGCTACACCGACATAAACTTACAAACCAACGAAGACACCACCGATAACGGCGCATTTATTAACTTTGTAGAATCGCTCGATGACGGCGAAACCAGCGCCATAGAGGTAGATACACTTTTACGATATATGTCGGTTAGCACTTCGCTTTCTAATTTAGATAGCTACCACGGTACGCTTGCTCATAACTATTATATTTACGATGACGATGGCGTATTTAGCATTTTGCCATGGGATTTTAACGAGTCATTTGGCACCTTTAACATGAATTGTAATGGCGTAGATGTAAGAGAGCTCTACATTGATGAGCCAGTAAGCGGCGCATTAAATGAGCGCCCGTTAATTGCTAATGTATTTGCCGAGCAAAGCAACCTTGATGTGTACCACAGTTACTTAACGCAACTTATTAATGGTTCACTTTCAAGCGACACATTTAGTGCCCGCGTAAATGAAATAGCCGACTTAATCCGTGAGCACGTACAAAACGACCCCACTAGTTTTTACGGCTCAGATTACTTTGAGCAAAACCTAACCTCTACTACGGGGCAGTTTTACGGTTTAACGTCGTTTATGCAGTACCGCGTAGCAAATATGGCCGCGCAGCTCGATGGCACATTGCCTTCAGCCGGCGACGGCAGCGGCTTTTGCTCTAGATAAACAACCCATCCTTCATGCAGTGCCAGCACGCTGGCACTGCACTCTGTAACTTTGCAATTTAATAATCTGAGAAAATTATGACAATTCAAGCACGTTTAAAGGATGAATTTTTTGAAAAGGACGCTTCAATTGCACCTGTAGCAATTACTGCAATAAACACTAAAAATAAGCAGGCCCAACCTGAAAAGCCAACCGCTGATAGCCCATTATCAACATTAATTAACGAGCTACTCACCCCGTTTGAAGGCTACGGATTAAAAGATCTTAATAACGCCAACTTAATGAACCGTGTAGACAGCAAGTTTATGCTGCCACTGTCTTTTTTACCTGAGCTACTAACTCACTTACATGGCCAATACCGTGTGCTTGATATACAAGGTAAGCGTTTATTTTCTTACTATAATCAGTACTTTGATACGCCCGAGCTTGATTTATACAAAGCCCACCATAACGGTAAGCTTAATCGATACAAAGTGCGCCAAAGACGCTACGTTGATACCGCCACCGAATACCTAGAAGTAAAACTAAAAAACAATCAAAGCCGTACGGTTAAAACACGTATCAAGCTCGAAAAAAACAACGAGCAAGCTCATTGTACTGCGTTTATGAAAGAACAAATGAAACACAGCTTTGCACATTTAAACGTAACCCAACAAAGCGGCTATAACCGAATAGCCTTAGCCAACGAAGAAAAAGCCGAACGCTTAACGCTTGATTTTAACCTGTGGTACAACACCCCAAAAGGCGATAACAAAATAACCCTACCGGGCTTTTTTATTGCCGAACTTAAGCAACGCAAAAAAACAAAACACTCGCCATTTTATAAGCTGATGAGCAAACACCACATATTCCCTGCCTCGTTTAGTAAATACTGCATTGGCTGTGCTTTGCTCTACCCCGAGCGCTTAAAAGTAAACCGCTTTAAACCCGTTTTAGCCCGTTTAAAACACCTTAACCGCACTAACCCGCTTTTACCTTTAGAGAATAATTAAAATGACAAAATTAGATCTTATTTTTCTTTCCCGTTTTTTAGTAAACATCCTATCGCTGGCTGTACTTTGCTATGGCTGTTACTTTCGCATAAGTAAAAATGCAGTGGTGGCAGGCTCGTTTATTTTATTTGGCGTAGGCGTTTTTATTATTACCTTTTTGCTGCATGGCGTTGATATGTCAATGGAATTTGCATTTGGTCTATTTGCCGTATTTACCATGCTAAGGTACCGCACTGAGTCTATTTCGATTAAAGAAATGACTTACTTATTCCTTGTTACTGCTATTGCTTTACTTACCTCTGTAGGGCAAATGAGCTTAATTGAGCTAAGTATTCTTAACGGCATAATTTGCTTAATTGCCTTTGTAATTGACTCAAGCATATTTGTAAAACGCTACGAAGTACAAAGCGTTTGCTACGAGCGCATAGAAAACATAACCCCGCAAAACCAAGCCACACTCATCAACGATTTAAAACTGCGCACAGGCCTAAACGTAGTTGCTGTAGACATAGAGCACATCGACTTTTTAAAAGATGTAGCCCAACTAAAAGTGAGCTACTTAGCCGAAAAACAAACAAAGGTAGCCTAACATGACCTCTAAACTAACTATTTCTACCGTGGCGCTTTCAACACTTTGTTGTTTTGTTAGTAACGCAAGCTTTGCCAAAATTAACGATGATATAGACCTAAGCGGCTATATCATGCTCGACTACAACAAGTTTGATACCTCATTATTAGAGGAGCAATACGACAGCAGCAGCTCAGAAAGTACCTCAGAAATACGCCGCGCTCGCCTAAGTTTTAAATCAGACATAAGCAAAGACTGGAAAAGTAAATTTCAGCTTGGCTTTGCCGATGGCGAAACCGAAATAAAAGACGCCTACCTAGAATACTCAGGCTGGAAATATGCTGATTTAACCATAGGCCAGCAAAAAGAAGGTTTTGGCCTAGAAAAACTAACCAGCTCTCGTAATTTATTAATGCTTGAACGCAGCATGATAAGCGAAGCGTTTTCGCCAGGGCGAAGTTTAGGTATTAGCCTATCGGGAGAGATAGCCTCAGTAAATTGGCAACTTGGTTATTATCAGCCAGACGAAGACGAAGCAACTTCAGCTATTACAGGGCGCGTAGCTTGGGTGCCATGGCAGCAAGATACCAACCTATTACACTTAGGCGTCGCATTTAGTGAGAGGCAGTACGACGGTAACGAATTTAGAGTAAATGAGCCACTTGAGGTTTATACCGCCGACTCATTAATAGAAGGCGATAAAATTAATGCCGATAACCTCTCGCAGCAAGGTATAGAGCTGTTATGGATTAAAGACAGATTGACCATGATGGCCGAGTGGCAACAAGCACAAGTAACCAGTATTGAAAATACAACCAATGATTACGAAGGCGGCTATTTGCAATTTGGTTATCAGTTATCGGGCGGATACCGCAAGTATAAAAACGCAAAACTAGGCGCAAGCTCAGAGCCAGGCTGGGAAATTACAGGCCGCTACAGCCTACTTAAGCTCAAGCAAGAAAACCAAGACGCAAAAACCTACGCCCTCGGCGTTAACTACACCGTAAACAAAAACATAAAGTTTATGGCCGACTACATTAAAGCCGACTACTTTGAGGCAGGCGGTACTATCACATCGGGCAATGCAATCTCATTAAGGCTGCAATATTCGTTTTAATGCGCTTGGTGTTTAGTCGTTTAGCCTAAAACTATAAAGCCCCTGTGTTAAACGTTACGTTTAACACAGGGGCTTTATAGTTACTTAGTAAATAATATTTAAGTTAGTTTTTAAATACTAATTACCAGCGCCTGCAAATTGTATTGGGTAATCCATATCGCCGCTGCGGTTAATACTGTTACACAGGTTTTTATTAAAACTGGTCAGTGATGGGTCGATGGTGTGCTCATTCACTACAATACCGTCACTTCGCCTTTTAACCTCAATAGATCCGATTGTTTTAATCGCTGATAAATTATCGCCTACGTTTTTAAATATAAAATACTCTATGTGTTCAGTAATAGACACCGCGTTTTCGATATCTCCCTTAACGGCAGGCACTTGGTAGTTAACACTATTACACGTTAAATCATAAACTTTTACTAATTCTAGCTCGTCAGCTCCTTGCACATCAGCAATAACTTTAATCGTGGGCTGCGCTGCTGTTTCAAGTAAGTATTGTGTTTCACTCATTTCGCTTAAAGAAAACGAATCAACGCTTTTAGCTATAGAACAGCCCGATAATAAAGTAAAAACTAAAAACACTGCCCTATTAAAAAACACCTATAAATACCTTATTTCTAAAATTTATTTGCTTAGTATTACCATAACACTAAGAGAGGTTCTAAATATAACCTCTAAACAGCTAAAACAACCTCACTTATATTCTTTCTCATTCAAGCTTGAAACAGGGCTTTATATAAGGCGAGGCTTTGATAAGTGAATTTCCAATAGGAAGTTGGAATATTTCCCATTCAATGCTGGAATTGAGCTTATTTCTCAATTAACGCTGGAAGGGATCACCCGTACGTTGCTAGCCACTCAAGTACATTAAAGGTTTAAGGATATAGTTAATTTGATAGGCGTACTCTGGCAAACTTCGCTAGTGCGACATCAGCAGGCACTGGCAAACCTTGATGTATGAAGTCAAAATTTGACTCTTTTGACCCAAAAATTGTTGGCTAAAATAGGCGACGCAGGAGCAAAAGCCCACTGTTTTTAGTCCTTGTTGATTTTCTTGTTAGCAGTACGATAACTCAAACTCTGAATTATTTAAAATACTCTCGATAAGTTTCTGATATCTATTGGGATTACAAACATAACCAGAATAGTTTTTGTTATTAAAACTAAATTGATGGAGAGAAGAAAGCACAATTTTTTGACTATCCAGATACTCCTCAAATGAGGTAAGACTCACGGCAGAACAAGAAAAATTAAAGAGACCATTTATTGATAATTCAGTTATTACACCTTCAGATACTTGGGTATAAAACCACTGTAATTTAGAAAGTTGATTACTAAGATCTCGTAAACACAAAGATACGGCTTTCTCGGCTGTTTTCGATGAACTTTTGACCAAGGCATTAGATGGAAGATGAATTACACTCCCAATAAAATTTCCTGATTTTTCCTCGACACCTATTTCTAACACTGAACTTTCCTGTACTGCTAACGCTTTGCCAAGGGGCAAATGCGAACGTTGTTGGGCGAAGCCCAGTGAGTATTTGTCCCAGCCGCGCTTTTTGCGGCGAACTTTGGCAACTTGTTAGGTTCCGGTTTTAGGGATGTTACATTTGATCATAAACCAATTCTTTTCGCTTTCGTTAAGCATAGCGAACCCCATATTTTCTTCGCCGAAATGGCAAATTCTTGTTTTTGATGGATTTCCAAAAGAAAAATAGCCTTCTCGACGCTTTCCGCTGTCTTCATAAGAAAATGCCTTCATGACAAACCAAACACCATCAAAGTACTGAAACCAAATTAATTTGATTCCTTTACTTTTAGCGAATGAAATGAATTCATCAAGTCGGCCATCAGAAACTTCTACTTTCTTTTTAGTCCCTTTCATTGAAACGACATTTACCGGCAGGTTTTTACCATCATCTTCATCTATCCACTGAACAAGCTCAAATTTTCCTTTCTCAGCCAACTTAATCAAATGCTCTAAGCTACTATGATGTTTCGACAAAAAGCCTTCTGCTCTTTTTTCTGCCTTGTTTTTGAAAGGATTATACTCGTCAGAACACCCCAGCACTAAAAAACCAACAGCAAGAATCGTGAGTAATCTCATAGGAACCTAACACTTTAGTATTTATGCGACACGCAGTTTGTGTTGCATAATCGCTTGTTGGTCTGAGGCGCTACCTGCTCGGTGTGTCAGAGTTGGTGTTGTTTATGCTATGGGAATTTGCTTTTTAGAGGC
>NZ_JACJFD010000051.1:0-10719 GCF_014164415.1 Pseudoalteromonas sp. SG43-1
GCTAAGTAAACCTTATCTCACGATACTTATATCGCTCCTTATACAGAAGCAAAATTACTATTTACAATACAACAGTTAATTCAAGTCAGGAAATCTTAAATGCATTTGATATAAAAAGATGACCGTCTGCTTCTCGCTCTAAGCGGACTAGAAAAATTTCACAAAATTTATTAATTAAATTTATAAATTCTTAAACACTAGGATGATTAAAAATTTATTGCCAAAAGAATTCTGGAATCAAATTTAGATTAGATCTATTTAATAAAATTAGAGGGCTAGTGCTTTTTTAAATCATGCAATTGATAAAAAACTTTAGTCTCGTTGTAACTTCAAGATACCTTAGAGAAGCCAGAGCAAATTGATGGCATTTTAAGTTCAGGCAGAACCAGACTCAACTACTGAATCTGGTTCGTGCTATAAATAAGCTCGTCATCATATTTTTAAATTAAAGCTGTTATTTACCTAACAAACATCCAAATACCGGCAGCTATCATAAATAAGTTTTCTGTTAGAGAGATAAACCCTAGTGGTACGTTACTGTCACCGCCTACACACGCACATTTTAACTCTCGTTTATCTATATAGACTGCTTTTATCACTGAAACAGCACCAACCCCACCTATGAATAATGAAATAGGGGCAATAATATAGGCTGGTAACCCGGCTATCATTCCAATGCCAACAAATGCTTCTAAAAATGGGTAAACATAAGCGTACCTGACTACTTTCATAGCGACTAAGTCATAGGTTATAAATGAATTAGTAAAGCTAAATAAGTCTTGAAGCTTTTGTATTGCTAACACTGCCATTGTTAGGGCTACAAACAGTTCAGCGGTTTGCATTGATAATAAGCTATTATCCGATGCAAAACTAAATGCCACACTAAGCAAAAAACTAACCGAAAAAATCGCAATCACGGGCGTGTAAGTTGTACCTTCTTGGGCTGCTTGTGGCTTATTAAAGTAATCACGTAAATCGTCGTAGCCACCTATACGTTTATTATCAATAAATGCTTGAGGTGTAGTTTCTACACTGTGTTGTTTTTTAAATTCATCTGTTTGCTCTCGAGAAGTTAAAAGCTGATCATCAACTGTATATCCCTCTCGCTCTAGTAGGTCTTTTGATTTTAAACCAAACGGACAAATATGCTCATCTGTTGCCATTCTAAAAAGTTGGGCTGATTTACTCATGCTTTACTCCTTATGTTATGCGGTTTATTTATTTATTTGAATTGAAATCTGGAACAGCTCTTAATTGTGCTTGAGCATTGGTTTGTGCAATGCCGTTTTGCTCTATATCTTTTAGGAGCCATTGCATTTCTTTTATTTCTCGCTCTTGGGCTTCAATTATATTTGTAGCAAGCTTTTGAACGCGTTTATCTTTGATTTTTGCCCTGTCACTGGTGAGTATGGCAATTGAATGATGTGGGATCATCGCCGACATCCATGAGCTATCATCAACAGTCACTTGTGAGCGAACTAAAAATAAACTTCCTGCAAATACGGCAACACTAGCAATGAGTACTGTTATATTTTTCTTTTTATCTTTATACATATTGAGCATGAAAAGTAGCATTATCACTGCCATCGTGGCTCCCATATAAAGCGCCATATAAGTACGAGTTTCACTAAAATAAACATGACTAAGTTGGTAGGTGTTCAAATACATCAATACAAACATGGTTATTGTGGATGTTGCTATCATTAAAAAAAATTTTGAATAGTGTGACATTGTATTGCTCCTTAAAAGTTTTGTATTTTGTTTTTACATGTGAGTAATTTTTACACTATCAAGCTCACAAATCAGTGTTTCCTGTTGTGTAAAATGGGTATTTAATAATTAACTCAAGAATTATGCCGTTAGGCTAAAATTGCTCGCTGGATTTACTTATGTATCTGTAGGTTTCTTCATTTGAGTTGTCAGTGAGTAGTTCAATATTATATTTGTGAAATATACCCTCCATTTCCATTCCGGGAGTGCCAATAGGCATGGCTGGTACACTTAAGCCTGTAATGTGCGGAGCGTGTTGCCCAGATAAAAACTGTTTTATATGTTTAACGGGAACATGACCTTCAAATACAAATCCATCGGCTGACACGGCTGTATGGCATGAGCGCATATTAGGTTTTATTTGATACTGAGATTTAATCGACCCCATGTCATTAACGTTAATTGCTTTTGTTTGAATATTGTTTTCACTCAAATGAGCAATCCACTTATTACAACATCCACAATTTTTACTTTTATAAACGGTAAGCTCAATTTCAGGTTTTTCTGAATTTTCATAGATTATTGATGTTTTATGCTGTTTTTCGATACTCATTGCCGAAAATGACATAGTTAATGATAAAAAAAACGCTGAGGTAATGTAGATTACTCGCATTGTTAACTCCTTAATTAGACCAGTGAATATGAGTGATTTTCCAACCTTTATCGGTGTTTTTTAATGTGATTGATTCCATTCCCGTAGACTTAATATCTTTCCCTTTATACTTTCCTTGAGTTTTACTTCTTGAAATTGAGTAAGCTATGTCTCCATTTGTGTGAACTTGATGCTCTAGCAGTTCACTATCAACTGCACTTAAGAATTTCATATCCGCTATCATATGATGGTTCGCGTATACATCTGCAGAACGCTCAACAATTCCGCCTTCAAAAATGACGACATCGTCGGCCAGTAATTTACGGGCACCTTTGGCATCGCCTTGTTTTAGGGATGCATGAAATAAGCTAACTGCCTTTGCAGCTTCGCTATCAACATTAACAAAGACCCAGCCTTTTTTTGTGTGCTCTTCATGGGTGTGTGCGTTCACAGCAAAAGAACTAACAGCGCTAAAAATTAGTAGCAATAAAATTTTTAAATTAGAGGATTTAATTAACATACATTTTCCTTTTTTATTAATCGTTAAATAGGCGGACCAACAAGTGTTGTAAATACACTTGTTGTAATAAGTACAAATAGGGCAATTAATATTTCAACAGTGATCGAGCGTTTTAATATACTTATATGGTGTTGTTGAGTGATTTGCGGGACTAAAAAAAGCTTATGCCATGCACCTAGTAACAGCATCGCGCTGACGAGTAACAGCTTTAATAAAATTAGTTGCCCATAATTTGATGTAAACAATGCAGAAAATGACTCTAGGTACTGCAGGAGCAGAGTTAAGCCCGAAATAAGTAGTACAAATACAATAACAATAGCGAGTTGACCAAAGTAATGCATTAACCGCTTTACTTCACTGGTAGGTAGTAAAGTGCAGCTTTTGTAAAGCGGCCACAATGACCCTAACCAGCTCGCAATGGCAATAAGGTGAAAGGTTAAAATACTTTTCACTAACCCATTTTCATTTGCACTGTGCCCAGTAAAAGTGAAGCTATAAGCGATAAACCCAAGCATGATTAGTATAACGGCAACGTTTTTATAACCTGCTACGTTATCATCTGATTCCACACTCCACATACATGCGCTAATTAGAGCAATAATAAGCGCTGGTATTCTAAACGTTGCTTGGTCACCTATGACTGATTGCCAAACAATTTCAAGCATAAAGGGGTCAAACATTCCCATAAAGCCTGATTCAGCCATTGCTCCAGCTTCTATTGGTACTTGTAAAAGTGCAGCAATACTACCTGTAACTACACACGTAATTTGCCAACGTTTTAAGAACTGATAAAAGCTAATTAAGTGATGCCCTGCAACATTGCTGTTGCCACACATAAAGCGCATTAATAAAGTGCCCGCAAGCCCTGAAATTGCGATATAGCTTGCTAGTTTTAATAATAGTAAGAGTACTGACCATTCACTTAATTGCATTATGTTGCTACTTAATGATTATGTTTGCTGTGGGTATTAGATTGTACTTGCATCATCTTATGCGATTCACTTTTGTGTACCATAAATCTAAACGTGTCGGTCATTTTATGTCCATCACCACCCAGTGCTGTCCATTTAACCGTGTAAGTGCCTTGGACTAAGCTCGGCAATGACCAACTAAAGTCTGTGCTTGGGGTAGAGCTTGGTTTGAAATCAAAGTTTATTGATTTATTTTTTTCATCTTTGATGATGACTTTTGCTAGCCTTACTTCACCACCAAAAGTTAACGAAAGTTGCTCTGGGCTTTTCATTAACATGGCTTCTTGCGCAGGTGTTGATTGCTTGAGTGATATATGCGCTGATGCGGAAAATGTAAGTACTAAACCTAAAATAGCTACTGCAGAATTAAAAAACTTCATAATTACCTCTTATTTAAAATGATTAAAACCAAAATTTAATACCCGTAACAAATGCGGTGTTGTTGCTACTTTGTCCACTTGATGTGGCATAGTCGGCGGTATTGCCAAATTTATTGCTCCATTCAACGCCAATATAGGGCGCAAACTGGCGTGTAAATTCATAACGAACCCTAAAGCCAATCGCGCTGCTTGATAGGCCACTTCCAAGTTCGTTTTGTTTATCGTTTTTGCCATAAAGTGTAATTTCGGCTCGCGGTTGTATAATTAGCTTTTGCGTGAGTAATAGTTCGTACTCTGCCTCTAACGTAAATGCGGTATTGCCTCGCTCACCTACGTATGCTGTCATATCAAGTTCAAACCAATAAGGGGCTAAACCTTGTAAGCCAAAAGCCAACCATTGCCGATTTTCACCTTCTTTATTGTAATCAAGACGAACACCTGCTTGAGTATCCCAATATGCTGATACGGCGTGACCCCATAAAATATCGGTTTGGTTTTCTTCAATACTTCCTTCGCTGAAATCACCCTCGGTTTTAATTACCAATCGATCAAAGGTAGTGCCGTACCATGCTTGTAAGTCAAATACACCTGCGTTTGCTTGCTCGTTATATTCAAGACGATCGCCTAGTAATGCGTAAAATGGATGCTCATCAGCGAGTGTTAATCGCTCATTGCCCTCAAGCGCATATGGGCCTTCTGTTAAAGTTGTTCCCGCAGAGTAAGCATGGGGGTCTCTTGCATCTTTAGGTGCACTTCCTCCTTGTGGTTGCATCTTAGCGCTATTCATTTGTGCCATTTCACTTTGCGCTAATAAAGGGAAACTAATTAATGAAGCCCCTGTTAACATTAATAAACCTAATGATTTAGATAGTTTTAATTGTTTCATGATACGACTACCTCTCTAAACATACCGGCATCCATATGGAATAATAAATGGCAATGCCAAGCCCAGCGACCTACATCGTGAGGGGTGGTTAAAAAGCTGATTCTTTGTGCGGGTTGAACAGGTATCGTATGACGTCGCACTTGCACATCACCTTGCTCGTTTTCTAAATCACTCCACATACCATGCAAATGCATAGGGTGCGTCATCATGGTATCGTTTTGTAAAATAACTCTTAAACGTTGGTTATGCTTCATATGCACTGGCGTGCTTTTACCAAATTCTAAGCCATCAAATGACCAGCTATAACGCTCCATGTTTCCGGTTAAATGCAGCTCAATTTCAGCTTCTGGCTCTTGCTGGTTAGTGATCCCTTCAAGTGAGTGTAAATCTGCAAGTGTTAAAACACGACGACCATTTTTACGTAAACCAATACCAGGATCATCAAGATTTGTTCTAGGCATATCAACGCGCATATCAACTGAAGCTCCATACTCCGTTTTTGCATGACGCACTTTAGAGCTGGCAACCGCTAATGGGTTTTCAGACATACCATGTTTGCTATGATCCATCGCCATTGCACCGTGGCCCATAGCGCTATGATCCATTTCTTTAGAGTTCATACCTGACATGCCTGCCATACCAGCCATTGCAGAGTGCTCACCGCCGTGGGTCATATTGCCCATCATATCGGTCATCGTTAACCATTCAACAGGGTCAAGTGCAGGTACTGGCGCATCAATATTAGGCGAGCTTGATAAAGTTCCTTTTGCGTAACCAGAGCGATCCATACTTTGAGCAAAAATCGTATAGGCATCATTTTTAGGCTCAACAATTACGTCGTAGGTTTCACCAGGGCCGAATCTAAATTCATCAACTGTCACTGGTTCAACGTTTTGCCCATCTGCTTGTACAACCGTTAGTTTTAACTCGGGGATACGCACGTCAAAAAAGCTATT
The DNA here is from genome assembly GCF_014164415.1 of Pseudoalteromonas sp. SG43-1. Lineage (NCBI taxonomy): Bacteria > Pseudomonadati > Pseudomonadota > Gammaproteobacteria > Alteromonadales > Pseudoalteromonadaceae > Pseudoalteromonas > Pseudoalteromonas sp. SG43-1. The sequence continues at coordinate 6,076 of NZ_JACJFD010000051.1, forward strand.
ACTAGAGCCATTAATAAACCTTAACCTAAGCTTTTCACCGACTTTAAATAATCCACGCCAGTTTGCCATTGGAGTACTACCGTTCATTAAAAAAGTCATTGCTGATGCAGATAAATCAGCTAAATCTGTAGGATTCATTCGCATCTGATTCCACATTTTTCGGCGCTGTAGAGCATTTGAAATACTGCTGCTTGAAACGTCATCGAAAAACTCTGGGACAGTGGGTTGATTGAAATTAAATACATCACTCTGTACTTTTAATTTACGGAACAGCGCCATTGGGTCATCATCAGTCCAATCAGATAATTGAATAACATGCTCGTTATCTGCACTAATAATATCGTTTTCTCGCGGTTCAATAATTAATGCACCGTACATGCCTGTCATTTCTTGAAAGCCACTATGTGAGTGATACCAATATGTACCGCTTTGTTGCAGTTTAAATTTATAAACAAAGGTTTCGCCCGGCATAATGCCTTTAAAGCTGATACCTGGTACGCCATCCATTTGATACGGTAAAATAATGCCATGCCAATGAATTGAACTCGGTACTGATAACTTATTTGTTACTCTAATAGTAACGTCATCGCCTTCTTTGAGGCGCAAGGTAGGAGCGGGTATAGATCCATTGATAGTTGTCGCCATACGTACTACGCCAGTAAAGTTAACCGGCGATTCATCTATAACCAGATCAATTACTTCGCCGCTAAGTTCGGGCACAGTGCCTGTTATTGTTCCTGCTACTAAAGATGATGCAGCATGTAATACACTCGGAAAAGCAGCAAGTACACCTCCTGCAATTAAGCCTTGAACAAATCGTCTTCGTGGTGTGCTAACCTGTTGTGATGACTTTTTAAACCCCATTTCCTTACTCCTTCATAGCAGAATATGTATTGAGTATAGAAAATAGACCTGTCTTCAACATGACGCGAACATTACAAAGTTGTAATCTTGGTGTCATGTTGCTGTAGTGACAGATACTGCATAATATTTGCAGAGGTAGTTGTTAGGACTTTAATGAAGGAATTGTATGCGCTTATTAGTTGTTGAAGATGAAGCAAAAACGGGAGATTATTTAAAACAGGGACTAAGTGAAGCTGGTTTTCAGGTTTCTTTGGCGCGCAATGGTCTTGACGGTCATCACCTAGCAATGACCGAATTATTTGATGTAATAATACTTGATGTCATGTTACCTGACGTATCCGGTTGGAAAATTTTACAGTCGCTACGTGAAGCAGATAACAAAACCCCAGTACTATTTTTATCTGCTCGCGATAGCATAGACGATAGAGTAAAGGGGCTCGAACTTGGTGCTGATGACTATTTAATAAAGCCTTTTGCTTTTGCTGAAGTTTTAGCAAGAGTACGCACTCTTATTCGCCGTGGTGCAGTACAAACAGTTGACGATATACTGATCGTTGCTGATTTAGAAATGGATATTCCAAAGCGAAAAATACAACGTGCAGGCAAGCGTATTTTATTGAGTAATAAAGAGTTTAGCTTACTTGAACTATTGTTACGGCGCGAAGGTGAAGTACTGCCACGTTCGTTAATTGCTTCTCAAGTATGGGATATGAATTTTGATAGCGACACCAATGTGATTGATGTTGCCATTCGTAGGCTAAGAGCAAAAGTTGATGATGACTTTACTATTAAATTAATTCATACAGTTCGCGGTATGGGCTATAAATTAGAGGTTGAAACTGATGGCTATTAAGTCACGGCCTTTATCACTTACGATGCGTGTTGTGTTGTTTGTGGCTGTAACCGTTATTGCGTGCTTAACTTTAGTTGCCACCTTAATAAATAGTTCGATAAAACATCATTTTTTCCAGCAAGATAGTAGTGAACTGCATGTTATTAATCAATCTATTGAATTAGTTTTAAGACAACACTATAAATCAAACCTGAAATTTAAAAATGAATTATCTAACGCTGTAGCGGGTCATCACGGTGTTTACTATCAGGTAAATACCGCAAAAGGAGATCTCATTTTTCAAAGCTCTGAACGAGATTTTAGTGATTTTGTAATGAGTGCTAAGGCTTCAACTGGCTTTAACCGTAACAACATTACCTCATGGCAAAATGATACCCACACCTACCGAGCTCTGGTGAGTAATTTAAGTACTGAGCAACAGCAATACAAAATTACTACAGCGATAGACATGAGCTTTCATTTACACTTTCTCAATCAATTTCAACAAAGCCTTTGGGCCATTATGTTTGGCTCAGCGGTACTCATTTCATTGGTGGCTTGGTTTGCTGTACATCAAGGATTAAACCCTTTACGAGGTTTAAGTCAGAAAATACACGATATCCAAACTAATAAAATGGATGTAAGGCTCGATGAAAATAAAGTGCCTATTGAGCTTGTTAATATGGTGCAGTCGTTTAACTCAATGCTCGACAGGCTCCAGGGTGAATTTATTCGCTTATCAAATTTTTCTAGTGATATTGCTCATGAACTACGAACTCCACTAACGAATATAATTACTCAAACACAGGTTGGATTATCTAAAAAAAGGCAGTTGGAAGAGTATCAAGAATTATTATTTTCTAACTTAGAAGAACTCGAGCGATTAACGAAAATGGTTAGTGATATGCTTTGGCTCGCCAAAACTCAAAACGGGCTAATTAAACCAGTTCAAAACACTCTAAAAAGCCATGATGAAATTGAAGTGTTATTTGAGTATTTTGACGCTTTGGCTGAAGACTCATTGATTGCATTTAATAAAAAAGGTCAAAACCTTTGTTTTTATTGTGACAAATTACACTTTCGTCAATTATTATCAAACTTACTATCCAATGCAATTAGGTACGCTCCAAAAGGCTCATCAATCACTGTAAACAGTGAAATGACCACCGCTGAAAAAATATGCATTTCAGTGATTAATACAGGGGAGAGAATACCTTCTGAGCATTTACCTTATTTATTTGACCGCTTTTATCGACCTGATAAGTCGCGGCAACGACACAGTGACGGAGCAGGTTTAGGGCTTGCAATAGTTAAAGCTCTAGCGCAAGCAAACGGTGGAGATATAGAGGTCAGTTCAAATAATCAAACTACCAGCTTTAAAGTTTATTTAAATTTAGTTAAAAGCTAATTATTAAAACCAATAACTCAATGTTTGCTTGTAGCTCTTTGGCGAAGTTCAGCTAAGTGCCAGAAGCGGACTGTCGTAACCTTAGACTCTTGTTAGGCATTTAATCAGCTAATGCAATATCAAGTTTCTTTCTCATTTCTGCTAATTGAATACCAGATGCTTCAATCTCTTCATCAGTCCAATTAGTTGGATTTAGCCAATAAACACCTTTAATTTGGCATAGCCTCTGCATTTTTTCATAGCCCGCATCGGCGCATGCAATCGACGCATTATTCCAGAGCTCACTTAATTCATGTTTCGCTTCATCTAAGTTTCTATTCATAACGTCCCGAGAAAAATACCCTTCAGTCCTAGATACAGCTTTATTAAGCTCTTTTAGAGCATTACTCTCAACTTGACTAGCTATATTCCCTTCGTTTTGTAAAACTGATAAAAAAGCGGATAAAGCTCCAATTGCACCTATTATTTCCAAGCCTGTCATGTACATCTCCGATAGTTGTATAAAATAATGCCTAACGCCGCATTAAGCGGACTAAAATCGTGGGTTAAAATGTGTAGCGAAGCGAAACGTAACCCACTGTTTTAGTTGAGTTTAAATTTTTTGTTAGCTCTCTAGCTTACAGTTTACTAATTCATTTGCTTCAATCAGAGTATCTGTAGCAGTTTCGTAATTGAAATCAGGAATTAATATCTCGTCATCACCATGAACGATACCATTTTTCATTTGATTAGCTTCACGTAGCCTATTAAGTAGATCTGGAGTAAAACCTAGCTCACCTCCAAATTCACGAATGTGCATAAATGCACCCCGTTTCGCTTTTTCTGGACCTTTACGCTTTACTACATACTTTCTTAAACTTTTTTCAAATTCAATAAATGTTCGAAGATATTCCATTTCAATATTTTGAGAAACAAATGGCATATCTTGCTCTTTAGCCTCTTTAGTAACTCCAAGCATTTCAAATGCATCGACACTAAATAGGCAACTATAAACAGCTAAACAATTATCTCTCGCCCCCTCTAATACATGGAGTTCAGGAACCATACCATTGCCAGAATGATAAAGTTCATTCCGTAATGTGTGATACCAAAGAAGTTCATTAATAGAAAGGTCTGTTTCTATAGCTTTTTCATTAATATAATCTTCTACAAAACCAATTTTGCTATTAAAACTACGTAGGTGTTTAGTTACATCTTCTCGTTTAATTTCATAATTGTTACGAAGCTTAGGCGGTAATCGAATAAATACATCCACGCACACTTCTGTTGCATTATCAAAGCCAATCAAAGCAATACGACGATCTGTGTCTCCACCGTCATTTAAATGTTCCAACGCATGCTTTATTAGTTCTAATGGACCTTTTGCCCACGGAGATAAATTCATCGAGATTACCTGTGTAAATACAATAGAGAGCTAACACTTTAGTATTTATGCGACACGCAGTTTGTGTTGCATAATCGCTTGTTGGACTGAGGCGCTACCTGCTCGGTGTGTCAGAGTTGGTGTTGTTTATGCTATGGGAATTTGCTTTTTAGAGGC
>NZ_JACJFD010000052.1:0-9283 GCF_014164415.1 Pseudoalteromonas sp. SG43-1
ACAATAAAAATCTTAAAACAATAAAAATAAATGTTTTAAAATAATAACAATAAAAATCATCTCATAAAAATAAGAAAGCTTGTTATAACAAGTCACTGAAAGAAATTAGACCACCGTAACTGGTGGTTTTTTCTTGCCTAAAATAAAATCCCTCGCCTCGGTTTATATAAAAAGGTACAACCCTCAAAGTAGCTCAACTTTACTTGTTGATATACGCGCAAATTAAATATATCTTGATGTACATAAACTTATTATATTTTAAATTAAAAACCAACCCAGCTAGGAGAACAGTTATGCTGACGCGTGTAGAAAAAGCTCAACAGAAATGGGGTGGTAGCCACACAGTAATTGATAAATGGCTAAACGAACGCCAAGAACTTATTGTACTTTACTGCAAAATTGCAGGCTTTACGCCATACGAAAAGCAAGATCAAGCATTGCCAGAGCCAAAACTAATTGAATCATTTTGCCAGCTTTTAATGGATTACCTATCTGCAGGCCATTTTGAAGTATATGACGATATAGCAAAAGCATGCGAAAAAAAGGGCTTACAAAGCCAAGAGCTTGCAAACTCTATTTACCCGCGTATTTCTAGCACAACCGATGTGGCGTTAGATTTTAATGATAAGTACGCAGAAGTAGATAAAGAAGACTTATTAAAAGACTTTGATAATGACTTATCTGTTATTGGTGAGGCATTAGAAGCTCGTTTTGCACTTGAAGATGAGCTTATTGATAACTTGTTTTCTAATCATGCAAGTTAATACGTTACTTACGCATATTAAAAAAGGGACCTAAGGTCCCTTTTTGCATTTACACAATAAGCTTATTATTGTGCTGGTGCTTCTTCATTTTGAATTTCAAGTAATTCAACTTCAAATACAAGTGTTGAATTAGCTGGAATCTTACCTAAGTCACGGTCACCGTAAGCAAGTTCTGAAGGAATAGTGAACTTGTACTTAGAACCCACTGACATAAGTTGTAAACCTTCAGTCCAACCCGCAATTACGCGGTTAAGAGGGAAAGTTGTCGGTTCGTTACGCGCATATGAGCTATCAAACTCAGTACCGTCTAATAAAGTCCCTTTGTAGTGTACTTTAACTACATCAGTTGCCACTGGCTTTTCGCCATCGCCTTCGCTAAGTACTTCGTACTGTAGACCCGACTCAGTTACTGTAACGCCTTCTTTTTTAGCGTTGTCAGCTAGGTATTTAGCGCCTGCTTCTTTACTTTTTTCAGACTCTACTTTAGCTTTTTCTTCTTGCTTAGTACGTACTGATGTATCTAGTGCAGTTAATACTTCGCGAATTTTTTCTTCGTCAATTTTTGCATTGCCAGCAAGCGCATCTTCAAAACCACGAATTAAAAGTGCTTGGTCTAGTTCAATACCAATTTCTGTTTTGTCTGCTAGGTCTTTATTTAAAAAGTTACCTACAGATGCACCAATACCGTATGCTTGTTGCTGTTCTACAGTGTCTAATTTAACTTCAGCTTGTTCTTTTTTTGCTTCTTGATTACAAGCTGTAAGCGCTAAAACTGACGCTGCAATCAATGACAATCTAATCGTCTTTTTCATTTTAAATCTCCGACATACTTTGCAGTTGTCATTTTAATGTATTATTACTAGTGAAAGATTAACGGCCCACATGATAGGCTGCTTGTTTAATGACTAAATTCCATATTGTTAGCTAAACTAAAAACATATCCAGTGATTAGACAAACAACCTAGGCATTTAACGCGTCCTAGTCTAACCTCTCAGTCACTAAGAGTTAAGGGGAAATACCTGTAATATGTCGATATTTCGTACTTTTTTAATCGTATTTAGCTGTTTTTTAGCCATCGCCTGTACCGATAAAAAACAACACGCTGTAGCAAGTTACGAACATGCTGCACAAGGTGCGTTTTCATCAACAGTTTCAAACGATGGTAAATACAGTTTGATCTCCTCTATCAACCATGGGGTCGCCCTGTGGGATAATCAACAGCAGGTGCTAAAATACCAATGGTTTCAGCAGCAGTCACAAGACAGCCTAGTGTACGCTGTTGCCATTGCTTTTGATAACAGCGTGGCAGTTACCGCCGAAAAAACCACATTTGCTGTGTGGGATATAACCACAGGCAAAAATAAAGGTTATTACAAAATACAAAAAGCCAGTATTCGCGATATCGCCATTAGCAATCAAGGCCGTAGTGTTTTATACGGCCGTAGCGACGGCGTTGTCGTATTTGTAAACCTAGAAACCGGGCGTCGTATTGAGTTTTTAGGTCATCAAGATAAAGTTAACACCGTTGACCTTTCACCTAACGGACGCTTTGCCTTAAGTGGCTCTAACGATTATGTTGCTTACTTTTGGGATACACGTACAGGTCAAGTAATTCATCGTTTTAATCACCCAACGCGTGTTACCCAAGTGACGCTCGATCCACAAGGTCGCTATGCGTTTACGGCCGATAGTATGGCACAAGCAAATGTATGGAAGCTGACTACAGGTGATCTTGTGAGTAAACTGAAGTATATTGCGCGTCAGAAAATTTTTACTGCTGTGCGTTTTAACGAACAAGGCACTTTGCTTGCAACCGGCTCGCCAAATAAGCGCGTAGATTTGTGGCAAATACCAAGCGGTGAAAAAATTCAAACTTGGCAGGTTACCCCGCGCGAAGGCAGTAAGCCTAAATCGGCGGTGGTGCTAGATGTGACATTTACAGATAACGGTAAGTCGTTGTTAACCGAAAGCTCCAGCGGGATCGCAGAGCGATTTATTATACGAGAGAATAATGAACACAATTGAACATCGCTTAATGGAACTTGAAGCCAAAGTGGCTTTTCAAGACGAAACGATTGAAGTCTTAAATGATGAAATAAAAGTGCACCAACAGCTGTTAGCAAAAATGAAACGCCAAACCGAGCTGCTAGCAGAGAAAATTAAAGAGTCGCAGTCATCATCGTCTATGATGTCAGAAGTACCTGAGCCACCTCCACCGCATTACTAAAACCGGTAAAAATTAGGCAATAAAAAACCGGGTTAGTCGCCCGGTTTAAACACACCAATTACTTGTTCAAATTGGCGAGTAGACGCCTGAACAGCGTTATCGGGTTGCGCCATTTTATGACCACACTCAACACACTCTACTTTTTCAACATCATGTTCTCTGTATAGCATCATAGTATCCATGGCTTTGCAGTCAGGGCACGATGCTCCAGCAATAAATCGCTTCTTTTGTCTCACAACATTTTTCCTGTGGTTTGAACTGCTGTCATTTTATCGTATAACTTCACTTGTTGATACGCTTGATAAGAGCATTAAGTTCTATGTTATGATAGCGCCAACTTAACAAGGGCACAGCAAAGTAACGCATTCATGATCCAAATCTCAGAAATAGAACTACTTCGTGGCGGTAAAGCCTTATTAAAAAACGCATCAGCTACGTTATTTCCAGAACACAAAGTAGGCCTTGTTGGCGCTAATGGCTGTGGAAAATCAACGTTATTTGGTTTACTAAAATCAGAACTACAACTAGATGCCGGTAACTGCAGCATTCCAAAAGATTGGTCTATCGCCTCTGTTAAGCAAGAGACACCTGCACTTGAAATAAGCGCGATTGATTATGTACTTCAAGGCCACCCAGAATACTACGCAATGCGTATAGCACTGCGTGAGGCCGAGAAAAACAACGATGGCGACACACAAGCTAAAGTACATATTCAGCTTGAAAACATTAAAGGCTATAGCATTGAATCAACCGCAGGTGAGCTATTACACGGCTTAGGCTTTGCTAATAACCTTATAGAAAATCCTGTAAGCTCGTTTTCGGGTGGTTGGCGTATGCGTTTAAACCTTGCCCAAGCATTAATACGCGACGCCGATTTACTATTACTCGATGAGCCAACAAACCACCTTGATTTAGATGCCGTTTATTGGCTTGAACGCTTTTTACGCGCTTACACCGGCACCCTTGTACTTATATCGCATGACCGTGAGTTTTTAGATGCGGTGGTTGATCAAATTTGGCACGTAGATAAGCAACTTATTAACGTGTACAAAGGTAACTACTCGCAGTTTGAGCGCCAAAAAGCAGAGCGCTTACTACAACAACAAGCAATGTTTGATAAGCAACAAGATCAAATTGCTCACCTTGAGCAGTTTATAACGCGCTTTAAAGCAAAAGCCAGTAAAGCTAAACAAGCACAAAGCCGTGTGAAAGCGCTTGAACGCATGGAAAAACTAGCGCCGGCACATGCCGACTCGCCGTTTAACTTTGAGTTTGCAGAGCCAAAAGCATTGCCAAACCCACTAATGACGATAGATAAAGCCAAAGCGGGTTATGGTGACGTCACCATTTTAAATAATATAGAGCTAAACCTTGTACCAGGCAGCCGAATTGCTTTACTTGGTCGAAATGGCGCAGGTAAATCAACGTTAATTAAACTGCTTTCTGGTGATTTAGAGCCGCAAGCGGGCGAAGTTGTTCAGCATCACGGATTAAATATTGGTTACTTTGCGCAGCATCAACTTGAATCTCTTGATTTAAAAGCCAGTGCAATAATGCACTTACAACGCCTCGACCCAAAAGCCACTGAGCAATCACTACGTGACTTTTTAGGTGGTTTCGCCTTTATTGGCGATAAAGCACTTGAGCCTGTAGCCCCTTTTTCGGGCGGCGAAAAAGCACGTTTAGTACTTGCCATGTTGGTATATCAAAAGCCAAACCTGCTGCTTCTCGATGAGCCAACTAACCACCTTGATTTAGAAATGCGCCATGCACTTGTTATGGCACTGCAAGGCTTTGAAGGCGCCATGGTTACCGTATCACACGACCGCCACATGCTTAAAAATACCGCCGATGAGTTTTACTTAGTAGATGACGGCAAAGTAACCCAGTTTGGTTACGACTTAGATGCGTATTACCAGTGGTTACTCAATGCCAATAAAGAAGCGGTTAAAGCGCAGCAAAGCGACGAGCCTAAAGCAAATCCAGGTGTTAACCGTAAAGAGCAAAAACGCCTAGAGGCTGAGTTTAGAAAGGCCACTCAACCACTTAAAAAGCAAATTGAAAAGCTTGAAAAGCAACTCGATAAATTCACCGCCGAGTTAAGTGAAGTGGAAGTGACCTTAGGTGATAACGAACTCTACAACGACGACAACAAAGCCAAGCTTAAAGAGTTATTAGCCAAGCAAGCAACCCTTACGCCTAAACTTAACGACGTTGAAGAAGAGTTACTTATGGCACTTGAAGAAATGGAAGAAAAAGAGCAGGCATTCGCCGATGAACTTGCTCAATAGCGACCATTTTTGGCAATTTGCGTGCACTTTGTACGCAAAGCCAGAGCAACAAACAACCTTGCTGGCACTACAAAACCAGCAAGGAAAAAATGTTAATTTATGCTTATTACTGCTTTATTTAGACTCATTAAATTTAAGTGTTAATACCCAACAGCTAAACGAGTTAACGCAAGTAGTTAGTGACTTTGATACTCGCGCATTACAACCTCTGCGCGCCGCTCGTAGCTATTTAAAAGCTAACCAGAATGCGATAAGTGATTACGCCACAATACGTGCAGAGTTGCTAAGCGCTGAGCTGAAGCTTGAAAAACAACAGCAACATATGTTGATTGAAACGGTAAATGAGCTTGAATTAGTCAAACTTTCAGAGCCAAACAACATTGAGCTATATGTGAAAGCCACTTAGGGTGTTAGTTTTTGTAGCCTCCTCCACTTTTTATACTCTTTTCTTTGTGCAAAAAAACTTCAAGTAATTACTCACAAAGAGGTTAAGAGGCGCTTCGCTTTTAGAGGAAAACAAACTAAATTACCCAGGTGAAAATGGGTAACTGTCAGATCAAGTCTGAGCTAGTACAGCTCAAGTAGTTCATTGATCTCCCCTCATTTACTTCTCATTCTTTTCTCTTTGTGCAAAAAATCTTTAAGTGGTTTACTCAAAAAAGTTTAAAGCGCTACGCTTTTAGGTAAAGTGAAAAACTCTCTTAGCTCTCAGTGGTAATAACTTAGTAGCCCTTAAAACATGATCTAAATCAACTTAGCTTCACTCCTACACCTGCTTAGAAAAATAACTTGATCTCGATCACGTTGCGACCTGCAAACACCGCTTATGATTAACCCATCAACAACGAGGGGAACAACTCATGAACGTATTCTTTAGAGACTTTTTTACAGATCCAGTTTTATTTATGTCTTTTGGGTTTTTAACCATCGTTGTTTCTTTGTGTATCTTTTTTGCTTTTTTCTTTTTGAAAAAAATACATGACGCAGAAATTCCCGAACAAAATTAAGCACGACGCACTAAAGCGCCTTATTAGTTTACTAGTTAGGCGCTTTTTATTTTCTGAAGCGAAAAATTTGATACACTAGCTTTTCGTTTAATACAAAGTGCGTAGTACAAACATGATCTCTCAGTTCAAACCAGCATGGTGGATGACCAATCGTCACGTTCAGACCATAATGCCGCGTTTTTTCCGCCCATTTCACAATACGTCCTACGAACTTGAGCAACTTGATACACCTGATGGTGACTTTATTGAGCTTGCATGGTCACTTCCACATAATGAAACCGCACCACTTGCTGTTGTTTTACATGGCCTTGAGGGCAATATAAATAGCTTCTATGCCAAAGGCATGATGAAGGCATTAAAAAAACAAGGTTATGCAGTTGTGCTTATGCACTTTAGAAATTGCTCAACCGAAGTAAATCGCCTACCACGTGCTTATCACAGCGGTGACACCGCCGATTTAGCTTTTTTTATAAATCACTTAAAGCTGCAATTTCCTAAGCGCACTATGGTCGCTGTTGGTTTTTCATTGGGCGGTAATGTACTTGCCAAATACTTAGGTGAAGAACGCGAAAAATGCCCATTAAGTGCAGCAGCGGTGGTATCTGCTCCTTATGATTTGTCGTCATCGAGCGATGTTATTCGTAAAAGCTTAGGTAAAATTTACCAAAAATATCTGCTCGATCGGATGAAAAAATCAATGCAGCGAAAGCTGCCACAAATTAAGCAGCAAATTTCATTAACGCCAAAACAGTTAATGAAAATTGACGATTTATTAGAGTTTGATAATCAGTTAACAGCCCCTCTACATGGTTTTGAAAACGCACACGATTACTACCGTAAAGCCAGTGCTATGCCGTATTTGAAAGATATCGCTGTACCCACACTTATTATTCATTCCAAAGACGACCCTATGCTCTCAATTAAAGCCGTACCGAGTAGGCAAGACGTAAGTGAGCATGTTACGCTGCACATCTCTGACAAGGGCGGGCATGTTGGTTTTATTAGCGGTAAAAATCCGTTTAAACCTATATTTTGGTTAGAAAAAGCCGTCCCTCATTATTTTAGCCAGCACGTATCAAATAAAGCGAGTAACAAGTAGTAATGATTATCCCTTTTGAACAACTCGATCAAGACACTCTTTATAACTTAATCGAAAGCTACGTATTACGCGAAGGTACCGATTATGGTGAAGTAGAGGCAAGCATCGAATCTAAAGTAAGCCAAGTAAAGCTGCAGCTTAAAAATGGCGAAGCGATGGTGTTTTTCTCAGAATTACACGAGTCTGTAACTATAATTTCAAAAGGCGAATTTAAAGCGCTGCAAAGTGAAGAGCATCAAGCACAGTCGTTTGATTAAGGCGTAGTACTTGTAACTTTTGAATTGAACGTACACAATGGCTTTTTACCCAAAGAGCCAAAACATGATAAAACTCAGCACTCTAGTGGTAGCCATATCACTAGCTTTAACTAGCCAAGCCCAAGCAGAACAAACAATAACAGCATCTGATAAGGCAATTAAACTCGCTAAAGATACCATTTTAATTGATACCCATATTGACGTACCTTATCGAATTCACGAAAGCTGGGTTGATGTAACCAAAGCAACTAGTGATGGCGATTTTGACTATCCTCGCGCTGTAAAAGGCGGTTTAAACGCCCCATTTATGTCGATTTATATTCCTGCGCATTTAGAGTTTGAGGGTAAAGGAAAAAGCTACCAGCTAGCCAATCAAATGATTGATAGTATGGAAGCCATAGTCCAGCGCGCACCCGATAAGTTTGCTATTGCTAGCTCAAGTACTGATATTGAAGAGCAATTTAAACAAGGTAAGCTGTCTATAGCCATGGGTATGGAAAATGGCTCTCCAATCGAAGGTGATATGAAAAACCTTCAGCACTTTTACGACCGTGGCATTCGTTACATCACGCTAGCGCACTCTCAAAGCAACCATATTTCGGATTCGTCTTACGATATACGCCGTAAATGGAAAGGCTTAAGCCCATTTGGTAAAAAGCTTGTCACTGAAATGAATAATATAGGCATGCTAATTGACGTATCGCATATTTCTGATGATGCGTTTTATCAGGTTATGGAGCTTTCTAAAACACCAGTAATTGCCTCTCATTCATCACTTCGTAAATACACGCCTGGCTTTGAGCGTAATATGAATGACGATATGCTATTAGCGCTGAAAGAAAATGGCGGCGTTATTCAAATCAACTTTGGATCAAGCTTTGTTACCGCTAAAGCAGGTAGTTGGGGCAAGCAATTAAAAAGTACAAAAGAGTCAGCTAAAAAAGAAGGCACTAAGTTAAGTAAAGATTTTGATGCTGCGTACCGTGCTAAAAATCCGTATCCATTTGCAAGTCTTGAGCAAGTACTTGACCATATTGATCACGTAGTTGAGCTAGTTGGTATTGATTATGTAGGTATTGGCTCTGATTATGATGGAGTTGGCGACTCATTACCTATCGGCTTAAAAGATGTATCTAGCTACCCAAATCTTGTCCAAGGTTTAATGGATAGAGATTACAGCGACAAAGATATTAAAAAGATTTTAAGTGGCAATTTATTAAGAGTTTTAAAACAAGCGCAAGAGTATGCGAAGAAACACTAAAGCTTTTATCATATATTAGTAATTGGCTAAAAGACCAAGAGCTAACTCAATATAAGCGCGGCCTAGCCGTGCTTTTTTATATTTAACAGCATAGTTATCTTCGGTACTATTTTCCCCTCGGGTTTCGTAAAACTCAACCCAAGCTACGGCAATAATTCTATACCTAGGAGCAAATCACTTTTCTTCAGGCATTAAAAAAGGCCACCTGAGTGACCTTTTTCTAACAATTAACTTTAAAGTTAATTATTACTCTACGATAGTTGCTACAACACCAGCACCTACAGTACGACCACCTTCACGGATAGCAAAACGAAGACCTTCATCCATCGCGATTGGTGCGATTAGAGTTACTGTCATCTTGATGTTATCACCAGGC
>NZ_JACJFD010000053.1:0-6333 GCF_014164415.1 Pseudoalteromonas sp. SG43-1
CTCTGGGGTCATCTGCTTTTGTTTCGCTTTACGCTCTGCATCAGCTTTGCGTTTAGCTTCTTCTTTAGCTTTACGGTCAGCTTCTTCTTTCGCTTTACGTTCTGCCTCTTGTTTCGCTTTTAATTCTGCGGCTTCTTGTTCAGCTTTTTGTTGCTGTTCAAGACGGGCTTTTTCTTCAGCGGCTAAGCGTGCTTGCTCTTGTTCTTGCTCCATTGCGCTTTTCTTCACGTAGGTACGTGTTTTACGAACTTCAACTTGAACATCTTTAGCTTTACCCGTAGAACCAGTCACACTTAATGTGCTTTTGCTCTTACGTTGTAAAGTCATACGCGCTGGGCCATCTGAACCTGTACCACCATGATGCTTGCTTAAATGATCAAGTAACGTTGCTTTTTCAGCTTCTGTTACGTTATCAGTTGCTTGCTTAGTGATACCTGCTTGTGAAAACTGCTGTAGCAATTTATCAACAGTTGTACCTATATCGCCGGCTAGTTTTTCAACATTTACTTCTGCCATAGTGTGTAATACCTCCGTTAATAAATTACTCGTCTGCAAACCAACAAATGTTTCGTGCAGCCATAATCAGTTCACCCGCTTTTTCAGATGAAAGTTCTGTGATATCAACTAATTCGTCAATACCTTGCTCTGCCAAGTCTTCAAGTGTAACAACACCTTTGCTTGCCATAACAAATGCTAAGTGACGCTCTAAGCCTTCAAGCGCAAGTAAGTCTTCAGCTGGCTCTGCGCCATCTAAGCTTTCTTCCGTTTTAAGTGCTTTAGTTGTCAATGCATCTTTTGCGCGTGAACGCAATAAATCTACAGTCTCTTCATCAAGACCATCAATTTCTAAAAATTCAGACGCAGGTACATACGCCACTTCTTCAAGTGTCGAGAAACCTTCGTTAATAAGTAATGATGCAAACTCATCATCTATATCTAAATTTTCAGTGAATAAGTTAAGTAACTTATCAGATTCAGCTTCATTTTTGGTACGCATGTCTTCAACAGTCATTACGTTTAGTTCCCAGCCAGTTAATTGGCTTGCTAAACGAACATTCTGACCATTACGACCAATTGCTTGTGCTAGGTTATCGGCTTCTACAGCGATATCCATTGAGTGAGTGTCTTCATCCATTACGATTGAAGCAACTTCTGCTGGCGCCATTGCATTGATAACAAATTGTGCTGGGTTGTCATCGTAAAGTACGATATCAACACGTTCACCACCAAGCTCAGACGATACAGCTTGAACTCGTGCGCCACGCATACCAACACATGCACCAATTGGATCAATGCGTTTGTCGTTAGATTTAACAGCAATTTTAGCGCGTGAACCTGGATCACGTGCAGCTGCACGTAACTCAATCATCTCTTCGCCAATTTCTGGCACCTCAATGCGGAATAATTCCATTAGCATTTCAGGTTTAGAGCGCGTTACAAATAATTGTGCACCGCGTGCTTCAGGTTTAACTTCATATAAAAGACCACGGATTCGATCACCCGGGCGGAAGTTTTCACGTGGCAACATGTCATCACGGTAAATTACCGCTTCTGCGTTGTTACCTAAATCAAGTACGATTGCATCGCGAGTTGCTTTTTTAACAACACCCGTTACCAGCTCGCCTTCTTGATCTTTGTATGCTTCAACAACTAAAGCGCGCTCAGCTTCACGTACTTTTTGTACGATAACTTGCTTAGCCATTTGTGTTGTAATACGGTCAAATTTGATTGAGTCGATTTGCTCTTCAACATAATCACCCATTTGCAAATCAGGTTCTTCAACCTGTGCTGCTTCTAGAGTGATTTCGCTGTATGGGTTCTCTAAAGAACCATCTTCTAATACAGCGGCAATTTGCCAGCGACGAAACGTATCGTAATCACCGGTTTTACGGTCAATTGCTACACGTACTTCAATTTCGCCATCGTGTTTTTTCTTTGTCGCTGTCGCTAGAGCGAACTCTAGAGCTTCAAAAATCTTTTCTTTTGGAACCGCTTTCTCATTGGAAACGGCTTCAGCAACCAATAATATCTCTTTTGCCATGGGTAATGCCTCGCTTGCCCTATTCCTTCGCACTCGAATTTAAAACTTCGCGATTAAATTCGCACGTTCGATGTTACTAAGCATGATCAGATGCTCTGCACCATCGCTAGATAGTGTGATCATATCGCTGCTAACTGCTACTAAGTCGCCTTTAAAATTACGACGACCATCCTGTGGAAGTTTAGTACGCACGCGTACTTCCTCTCCTTGCGCCTGCTCGTAGTGATCTTGTTTGAATAATAGACGATCAACACCAGGAGACGATACTTCCAAATCATATTCATTTGTAATTGGGTCTTCGACGTCTAAAATCGCACTAATTTGGCGACTGGCATCCGCACAGTTATCAACTGAGATCCCATCCTCTTGAGCAATATATACTCTTAAGGTAGAATGGCGACCCGCTTGTACAAATTCAAGACCATGCAACTCAAAGCCTAACATTTCTACCGCAGGCGTTAACATGGTTACTAAATCTTGTTCAAGTTTTGTCACGAAAATCCTCCATACAAACAAAAAAAGGGCTTATAGCCCTAAAATACTGAGTTTAAATTTTAATTTGATAGCAATTGCCACAAATCGTAAGGTGCAGATACAACAACGCCCCGAACCAAGCGGGGCGTCACACCAATAAAGCATAAAACTGTGTGGCCGAGGGCCAAGCTTGGTTGCGAGTCAGTAAACTGACCTAATTAAACTACATAGCCTAAAACGCAAAACGCGCATTACTTAGAATGCGCGATATAAATTAGTAAGGTAATACCTACTAGTAGAATTGGTTGCGGGAGCCGGATTTGAACCGACGACCTTCGGGTTATGAGCCCGACGAGCTACCAGACTGCTCCATCCCGCGCCAATAGATATCAAACCTTAAATTTAATATCGCTGTTAGCTGTTATACAACACGCTAAACAATGGCCGCTATTATAAGGATGTACAGGATAATTAGCAACTATAATACGCAATTAGTTTATAAAATTTGCAATTCGTCAGGATGCTAATTTAATGTATATGTAAGTAACATAAGTAATCAGCCAACTTTATAAAATTCCCATACTTGAGTCATAAAATGTAGTAGCTTATTATTTCAGGATAAAAATCAGATAAACTGAAGTTTAATAACTCTTAAAATACGTTTTAAAGGCTCACTAATTACCAGAAAGTAAATAGATATAACAAAAAGCCATACTTTCACACTAAAAAAACGTGCAGAATTTGAACTGCCCGCTATAATCAACTTTATTCCTACTTGATAATAATAGTTATTACTCACTGCAACGAGATAAAAATGAATCAACAACAATCAGCATTATTAAATAACTTAACAATTATTAAGCCTAACTTTCATGCGTTTACGGCTAAGTTTCATAGTAAATTAGCCCAATCTAGTATTGAGATGAATTACCCGACGGCCTTACAGTTTAACGAAAAGAGCTTTACCCTCTTTTGCGTGTTAGAACGAATTGTTAAACATTTAGATAAACCAGCATCGGTAGCTCCTTTTTTAGCTCACCATTTAATGTATCTAAAAAAAAGCGGCGCTTCACACAGTGACATTGCCCTTTTATCTAACGCTTTTTACGAAACCCTTGAAGAGCACCTTGGTAAACATTTTACTACTGAGAGTCAGCTCGCTTGGAAAAAAGCGCTTAGGTACTTTGAAAGCTTTGCAAGCAATGTTCTTTTCAACGTTACCAATGTGGTTTCGTTACAACAAAGAATGCAGCAAAAGCAAAGTAATAAAATTTAGATATTCAATTGGGGGGGAGACTTAATTTACTTAATCTCCCCTTAATTAGACTCATTTTAACACCATGGTCAAAAACGCCTTGATATGCGGTTAAACTTTTTTGCCCTATTGCTAACAGCACACTGTATTGTGTTATTTACCGCCTATATTCGTTTTACTAATCTATTATTAAATTCAAGAAACAAATAATCCCCAGCATTAAAAACAGCAAACTATTGTCGTTACGCACTTATTTACTCCTATTTGCTTGTTGTAAAATATTAAAACGATCGTTTAATTAACTATGCCCGTATAAAAAAATTTGGCTTTACTATGACCCATCATAAAACACTTAGATTAATACTAGGCGATCAGCTAAACCCATCTCATTCATGGTATAAACAAAAAGACGACGACACGCTTTATCTCATCGCAGAATTAAAACAAGAAACCGACTACGTTAAGCATCACATTCAAAAACTGTGTGCTTTTTTTAATGCTATGGAAAACTTTGCGACTGCATTAAAAACGGCAGGTTTTAATGTTTTGCATTTAACACTTGACGATACCGCTGACGACAAAGATTTAATTGACTTACTCAAGCGAATTGCCGATAAATACCAATGCGAAACTATTGAATATCAATATCCTGATGAGTTTAGGCTTAAGTCTCAATTAGCTAAGTTTAAAAGTGATGGCTCATTTGATGTAATTGCCACAGATACTGAACATTTTTTATTACCGTTCACCGATATAAAAACACGCTTTACAAAAAACAAGCATGTGACAATGGAGCACTTCTATCGTGCTATGCGTAAGCAGTTTAATATATTAATTGATGATACTAAGCCAACCGGTGGCAAATGGAATTTTGACAGTAATAATCGTAATAAATTTTCCAAAGCTGACTTAGCGTGTATACCAAAACCTAAGCTATTCAATAATGATGTTAAGAACATCATTTCTCGCTTAAATAAGCACAAGATCGTTTACTTTGGCGAAATAGCCGATCAGAAACTAGAGTGGCCAACAACGCGTAAACAAGCCATTGAATCTCTCGAATACTTTTGCGAGCATTTACTTAGTTGCTTTGGTCACTTTCAAGATGCGATGACAGATCAAAGTAAAAATAATACCAGCTTGTACCATAGCCGATTATCGTTTGCCCTAAACGCAAAAATACTCCACCCGTTATATGTAATCAAACGTGTAATAAGAGAATACGAACAAAGACCAAGTGAAATATCCCTCTCGCAAGTAGAGGGCTTTACTAGGCAAATATTAGGTTGGAGAGAATATGTACGTGCCATTTATTGGATTAACATGCCCGACTACGCTGTTAAAAATCAATTACAAGCCAAAAACACACTACCATCTTATTTTTGGAACAGCTCAACAAAAATGAATTGCCTAAGCCACTCATTAAAACAAAGCCTTGAAACCGCTTATGCCCACCATATTCAACGCCTAATGGTTATTGGAAACTTTTGCATGCTTACAGGAATAAACCCTGATAACGTAGATAACTGGTACCTAGGTGTTTATATTGATGCCATAGAGTGGGTAGAGATGCCCAACACCCGAGGAATGAGCCAGTTTGCCGATGATGGAATAATTGCGACTAAACCTTATGCTGCAAGCGGTAACTACATTAATAAGATGAGCGATTACTGCAAAAGCTGTCAGTACGATGTTAAACAAAAAGTAGGTGATAAAGCTTGCCCGCTAAATAGCCTGTACTGGCATTTCATGAATAAACACAGAAACAAGCTAGAAAAGAACCCACGTATTGGTATGGTATATAAAAACTGGGATAAACAAGAAAAAACACTCCAAGAACAAACGCTGCAACAAGCAACCTACTACCTTAATAATTTAGAAGCGCTGTAAACAAAAAAGCCGCCTCGAATGAGGCGGCTAAGTAATCAGGGGAATATGTACTTTAGAAGATTATTTACCTTCTATTAGATTGCTATTACCAATTTCAATTTTACGTGGTTTTAGCGCTTCAGGGATTTCACGTTCTAAGTCAATACTTAGTAAGCCATTGGCTAAATCTGCGCCAAGTACTTTTACATGATCTCCTAACTGGAATTTACGTTCAAAGTTACGCTCAGCAATACCTTGATGAATAAATTTACGCTCTGCGTTTTCATCTTTATTTGCTTTAGTACCTGTAACTTTTAATGTGTTATTTTCTGACTCAATGGTTAATTCGTTATCGCTAAAACCGGCAACGGCCATAGTGATTCTGTATTTGTCTTTATCGAGTGCTTCTATGTTGTAAGGAGGAAAACTTGGCTGCTTATCTGTATTAGCTGCCGCATCCATAAGTGATGCTAAATGTTCGAAGCCAATAAATGAACGATAAAGTGGTGATAAGTCTACTGTACGCATAATAATATCCTCATATTTAAGCGATATTTTGCATGTGCTCTTCTATTGAACAAGCTCAAGCAAAGTTTAATTAATAGTATAAATTTCAATTGTTTAAGTTTAATTAAGGACCCATCAGGCGTCCTACTTAACTATATATGGACGGTAAAATTGTTTTCAAGAGATT
>NZ_JACJFD010000054.1:0-4103 GCF_014164415.1 Pseudoalteromonas sp. SG43-1
AGTGTGAACTTTTCACGCTCATCTGGCATTGACCAACCCATACGACCTAAGTAGTTAAGCACGGCTTCTGGCAGGTAACCCATTTCTTTATAGTAGTTAATAGACGTTGGGTTTTTACGCTTAGACAGCTTTGATTTATCTGGGTTACGTAGTAATGGTAAGTGACCAAGTACTGGCGCTTCCCAACCAAAATCTTCATATAGTTTTAATAACTTAGGTGCTGAGTTAATCCACTCTTCACCACGGAAAATATGACTAATTTCCATATGGTGGTCGTCAACTACGTTCGCTAAAAAGCATAAATTTAGAGTGGGTGTCTTGTTAATTTCTGTATCTTGTTAATTTCTGTACAACTCATATACTAAGAAAATGGAGCAATGTATTTTCACATCTTCAGATAATCAATAGGAAGAATAATATTTATATCTGGCAATAAGTTACACTATTTGATAATAATAGTTGATTATCGAATAAGAAAGTTTTTTGCGTACTATAGGGAAGAGACTTCTGATTAAACAGTTGTGCACTAATGAGGTAGTAAATGAGCTCAGATGAAACTGAAGAATATGGAGCAATTCTTGTTGATACTTCTATATTTATTGCCAATGGATTAAGGCTTGAAAAGGGCTTACTTGGAAAGTTAAGCCAATTTAAAGATAGCGATATAGATTATCTATTGCCTGATGTTATAAAAGGTGAAGTAAAAAGCCATTTAGAAATAAAAGTAAAAAGTGCCAAAGCATCTTTAGATAAAGCTTTCAATGATGCTGGAGATTATCTTTTTTTCGAAGGTAGCGAACTTAATGATGCTAAATCAATTTTAATAGATAGTGATGAAATTGAGGGGATTGCGTTAAGTCGCGTTGATAAATTTATAGCTAACTCAGATGCTTTAGTACTTGAGTGCGGTGATTACCTATCAGTTTCAGAGCTATTACAGCAATACTTCCAGAACGCAGCACCTTTTGCTGAAACCGGAAAAAAGAAAAGCGAATTTCCGGATGCTATTGTTCTTTTGGCAACAGAAGCATGGGCAGAAGAAAATAGTATTAGAGTTTTAGCTGTTGCTAGTGATCGCGACTGGAAAAACTATTGCGAAGTATCAGATAACATTGATTGTACAGATAACTTTGCAGACGCTCTGAGTAAATTCAACAAAGCAACAGCGCCTTTTGCTTTTTTGTCCCTATTGCTAGATAAGTTGGGGCGAGAAGATGATGATGATGCAGCAAACTTCGTTGAAAAAATTCATAACAATGTTGAAAGTTACTTTGATGGTTTTGCGCCAGATCAAGAAGCTGACTCATTTTATTATTGGGAACCAGATGGTTGTCACGGTTGGTTAAACGACTTCGAATTAGCTGATAATAACTTTAAAATAATAGATCATGCCGAAGATTATATTGTCCTAGAAGTAAGTGCCAACATTACAGTTGACGTTGAAGGTGAATTCTCACTATCTCAGTATGATTCAATGGATCGCGAGCATATGTATCTTGGTCGCGTTACAGCTAGCGTTACAGAAGAATTTACTTCCGAAATACTAATTACAGTATGTGGCGATTTAACTGGTCCTCTATCAGATCTAGATATCCAGGATATTGAAGTGGTTAATCCTATAACTTCGGTGGACTTTGGTACTTTAGAGCCTGATTATGGCGAGAGTGATTAAAAGCACATAATAAAAATTGCTGCGGGAAATTTACTTGCCATTGCTCTCTAAATCTCCCGGAGAGCTTGGTGTTTGGTCTCATTCTTAAAACTAAGGGATAAATTTTTGATCGCCATTATACTTGACAGTAATATATTCTATGGAGACCCCTTGTGGCGTGGCCCTGTATTCAAAAAAATACTGGAACTATCTAACCTTGAAGTACTCAGGATATTGATTTCTGATGTAGTGCTTAAAGAAGTAATAAGAAATTCGAAGAAAGAATTTGATCTTCACTTTAAGTCTATAAAAGAGGGCGTATCAGGAATAGCAAAGTTAACAGAAGGTTTTGACCACTCATTTATAGACAAACTTCCTAATGATTGTGAACGTAAAATAATTGAACGGTTTAGCTCCCTAGAGAAAGAGGGCCTAATAGATATTGTTAAGCCCAAGGACGAAATACTCAGCGAACTAATTGATCGTGCAGTTGATAAAATAAAACCATTTTCCGAGAAAAAGGAAGAGTTTAGAGATGGAGTAATCTGGCTATCTTGCATTCAATTCGCACTATCTGAAAAGTTCGAGAGAATATATTTTATATCTAAAAATATATCTGATTTTTGCGAGAAAAGAGGGTCGAAAACACTCCACAGAGATTTAAAGCGTGACTGCCCTAATGCGGAATTAAAAACAAACATTCGTGACTTTCTTGATACTGAAGAGGATTTTCTTCAGGCTAAAATAGAGGACGCTTCTTTGCTTGCTATGCGCTCTTGGTTAGAGGAGGAGGTGTATGATGAAGACGAGATCACAAAATTGCTTCAAGACCATTCGAACAGCACCTTATCTGGGGAGATATCCTCAATTGTTGATGGTTGGGAGCCTTCAGACTTTAATCCAGATCTGCATACTGGTTACGTGCAAAGCTATGAAAGTGGTAGTATAAGAGTTGTAGATGGAAGTTTGAGCTTCGATGTCAGCCCTGAATTTGTCACTATTTCCGGTTCAGCATGCTTAGACTTTGAGGTCGAGATATATGAATATAATCCATCTTATGATGAGAGCAGTGAAAAGTACTTATACGCAGGTGAAAAAGAAGTTCAAATTGAAGTCGACTTTGAATTCACCATATCACCTAGCGAGCCTGTTCCAGATTGGATTGACATTAATAATGTCCAATCTAAAAACGGCTAAAAAGGCAATTAAATAATCATGATCGAAGCTAAAAGTAAAAAAATAAAACTAGCAAAAAAGTTATCCTTAATATTCACAGCCTTTGTACTATCTTTCGGCGTGATTTACTGGTTGCTCGGTTGCATTGATGGACATGGCGTTTATTCTGGAAAAACTAAGGCTGGTTTCTTTGACTCCATTTATTTTAGTGTTGTATCGATTACAACACTAGGTTACGGCGACTTTACACCATCTGGAGTAGCTAGAGTCTTCGCATCTCTAGAATCTATTTTTGGTTTGATTTTTGTTGGTTTTGGAATATCCCAAGTTCTCTCTGTAAAACAAGATTTGGTGGTTGAGTACATAGTAAACGATCGTATTCTACAAACGTATAATGAATGTATTGTTAATCTCGCAGATGCCAAAGAACTGATAGGTGACCGCAGGCGACTCATAAAGCATAAGTCTAAAGTTGACGAATTGGATTTCATTTACAATAGATCCAACCCTTTTTATCCTGCATTGAAATCTATACAAACTCTTAATGGTTATACCGCACACATTGAGGAGATAGAAAAAACTGAATTGCTAGGGAAACATATTGAACGGGCATCACACCATGTAGAGGAACTCGTTGGATTTAGTCGTAGATATATATCTGCATTAGAGAATAACGGGACACACTGGCAAACTCCACGAACAAAGAAAATCCTTATCCACCTATGTGATGCAACTGATACTTTTGTTGATAAATATATTCCCTACACCAAATATGGCACCTCCAGCTACAAGAACGGAGGCCTTTATAAAGATATTGTTCAGAGTATTGTGAATAACATACGAAATAGTTGTGTAAAATAAGCCTACGACTATTAATAAGTAAAAGTGCAAATTATATATTAAGCGCAAAGCTCAGTAGTACACGCTTTCCAGACTCGATTTTAGATACGCTGTGTTCGTACTTATCGGGTCTGAATAAATACACGCGATTAAATAAATTTATAATGC
The DNA here is from genome assembly GCF_014164415.1 of Pseudoalteromonas sp. SG43-1. Classification (NCBI taxonomy): domain Bacteria; kingdom Pseudomonadati; phylum Pseudomonadota; class Gammaproteobacteria; order Alteromonadales; family Pseudoalteromonadaceae; genus Pseudoalteromonas; species Pseudoalteromonas sp. SG43-1. The sequence goes on from NZ_JACJFD010000054.1 coordinate 3,836, forward strand.
ATTTTGAGCATTTAAATACCCCACCCGCTTTAGGTTTCTCTAATACAAAATTGAGCTTGTAATAGCGCCCTTGCTGCACAGGGTCAATATGGTTCATTTCGCTATGATTGGTTGGGTAAGTAACAAGGTTTATCGAAAATGTATTACTGCTAAAAATGGCTTTGTTTTTAACGGTTGCAATCATACTGCCTCCTATGAGTTTATATGTCCTATTGTATCATTGGGCTAAGTACTAATACTTTAGTTAAACAATATCAAAATACGATGT
>NZ_JACJFD010000055.1:0-3474 GCF_014164415.1 Pseudoalteromonas sp. SG43-1
GTACAAATTGCTTCAGCCTCAGCGTAATTTTTTGACTTAACATTCAGTGCGCAGCTATTAAATGATTGCTCAAGTGGCTGTGGCGCTGTTGCAGTTTCAATAACCATTAATTTGTAATCACTTTGCTCAGCCATTGCAGCAGCTGAACATGTAAGTAGTGAGCTAAGAGCGATAGTTTTGATAAGTTTTTTCATGGTCGTAGTCCTGTTATGCCAATTGTTTAAATTAGTGAGCTTTTTTAGCGTCAAGAAAATAGCTTAATAACAAGGCAAAAATTATGAAATATAGTCGTTCTATATAAGTAATTTTTAACGCAGTTAGTGAGTTATTTAATTCGCTAAAATGATCATGTTTTAATAAAATTGGTATTAGTTAAGCCGTGCTTGTTGCCGACAACTGAACTTTAGAGAATTAACACAAAACCGACAAACGATTAAAACAAACCTAATAAGTGAATAAATCTAACCTATAGACTTTAGTCTAATGCCAAACTACTAATTTATGAAAATTGATATTTATACAATCAGCAAACAAACCAACACCTTATTGAGTACGCTCAAGTAACTTAACTACTTGGGCTACAACCATTTCTGGCTCATCATTTTGCGGATAGTGATAGCTCTTATTTGTTATTACTATTTCACCTTGAGGAAATGCATTAGCCCATTTTGAGTGTAAGTCGCCCCACATTTCACGCGCTTTGTCAGTAAAAAATAATACAGATGGCTTTTTGTACTTTTTAACTGAGGCAATTACTGTCACGGGTATATCAGCAATTTGTGGATAATCAGGCAGTGGACGTTTTGCCCAAAAATCTAAATACTGATTCGACATTCCATTTTTTATATCGTCGAGCTTTATTGCTGCAATTTCTTTTTCAGCGCGTGGCAAATCAATCGCGCGCATAATATCTACATCGTGCTCTGATGCAGGCTCAATCAACATCAACGCTTTAATCTGATTAGGGTATGTTGCAGCAAAAACACGTGCAATATAAGCACCATAAGAATGCGCAACATACACAACAGGCTCTTTTATTTCCAGTGTTTTGAGTAATAACACAGCCTCCGCTGCATATTCTTCTGAACTAAAGTTTTTCTTTATTTGTGCAGAGCCGCCATTACCAATACGAGAATACCGTATAACTTTAGCGTGCTTGGTAAGTGATTCAAAAACCGGGTCCCAATCACTTAAACCAGCAGAACCGCCCGCTTCGAGTAAAATAGTATGTTTACCTTTACCACCTAGCTCGTATTCAACGTCAAAGCCATTTACTTTGACGACAGTCAATTTAGCTAATGCATTATTAGATAATAAAAGTAAGAAAAGGATTTGTATTGTTGTTTTATAAGTCATAATTTAATTAAACTTCACCATTACTTGAAACAAATATTTGATCACGCAACTTTCACCATGCTCTAAACCTCAAAAGATGCAATCTTCCTTAAGTATCTTTTTGAATATTCTTACTTCATATCTTACCTCAGATTAAAATTGTAAAAAAAAATTACTTTCGACTAAGAATATACGTAACCTCATTTATCACCCAAACCTATAAACTCCCTCGCCCATATGCCATAATCTAAATAATTCATAATTTTAGTAACTTGGCGCGTATTTAGGCGCTTTAAAGTTAACTACTCAGGGTTTTCAGCATGGCATATCAAGAGCAAAATCAAGCAACAATCTATTGGCACGACTACGAGACTTGGGGGGCGAGCCCTCAAAAGGATAAGCCGAGCCAATTTGCGGGTATTCGTACCGATCTTGATTTAAATATAATTGGCGAGCCGCTTATTGAATATTGTAAGCCGCAAGCGGATTACTTGCCTCACCCTGAGGCATGTTTAATTACGGGTATTACGCCACAAGTGGCGATGAAAAAAGGCTTGGTTGAGGCTGAGTTTATAGCAAAAATTCATGCCGAATTTAGCGTGCCAAACACCTGTGTTGCTGGTTATAACAGTATTCGGTTTGATGACGAAGTAAGCCGTTATAGCTTTTACCGTAACTTTTACGACCCATACGAGCGTGAATACAAAAATAACAATAGCCGCTGGGATATTATTGATTTAGTACGCGCTTGTTACGCACTGCGCCCTGAAGGCATTGAATGGCCGTTAAAAGAAGACGGCAGCCCAAGCTTTAAGCTAGAACATTTAACGGTAGCCAATGGTATTGAACACGCCGCAGCGCACGATGCGCTAAGCGACGTAACCGCCACTATTGCATTGGCTAAGCTAATAAAAGAAAAACAGCCAAAGCTGTATAACTTCTTTTTTGGTTTGCGTAATAAAAAAGCCCTTGCTGAATTAGTTGATGTATTTAACATGACGCCGCTGGTGCATACCTCGTCGCGCATACCTGCAACACAAGGCTGTACAAGCTGGGTTGCACCAATGAGCTTTCATCCGGTAAATAAAAACGCGGTTATTTGTTTTGATTTAACCCAAAACCCGCAAGTACTCATTGATTTAAACGTAGAAGAGTTACGCAAACGCTTATACACCAAACGTGTAGATTTAGCCGAGGACGATTTACCTGTTGGCTTAAAACTAGTGCATTTAAACAAGTGCCCTATTTTAGCCCCAGCTAAAACATTATTGCCTGAAAACGCCGCGCGTTTGGGGATTGACCGCGAGCAGTGCTTAGCTAACTTAGCTACTTTAAAAGCCAATACCGACCTTCGCGATAAAGTAACGGAAGTGTTTAACGAGCAAGGCGATTACAGCGCAACTACTAACGTTGACTACTTACTTTACGATGGGTTTACAAGCCATGCTGATAAAGCTAAATTTGCGATTATTCGTGATGCAAAACCAGATGAGTTAGCTGGGTTGAAGTTAGACTTTGAAGATAAAAAGTTTAATACGTTGTTGTTTAGATACCGCGCCCGTAACTGGCCTGAAACGCTAAACCAGCAAGAGCTTGACCAATGGCGCCAGTATTGCCAAAACAAGTTAATGCACGGAGAAGATCAACCGTCGATTAATGCGCAAGATTTTATGATCACCCTTGAAAACCTAGCGCATGAACATGACGACAGCGAAAAAAATCTTACTATTTTAAAGGCGCTATATAACTACGCTCAAAGCATGTAATTTTGTTTGTATAACGCATTAAAAACGCGACGCTTTAGCAATAAAGCGTCGCGTTTTTGTTTATTAATATCTGTACCACTTAAAACAAAGCAAAATCTATTTCACAAAGAGAAGCGAATGAGGAGTAAATGAGAAGACATAAAAACAATAATTTTTTAGATCTATTACTTCCTCTAAAAGCGCAGCGCCTCATAAACTCTTTGTGAATAAATTACTTTACGGGCTTTGCCCGTCACGCGAGCAAGCTCCGCGTCTTGTATCTCTCATTGATAAATGATTAGCTATCATTTATCACATCGAAGTCAGTGAGCTTGCCTTCGCGTCTAGTATTTAATACTGCTCCGTAGATAAAGCCCTGACTTTCTATTCTCAC
>NZ_JACJFD010000056.1:0-1717 GCF_014164415.1 Pseudoalteromonas sp. SG43-1
ATTAACGTTTTACGTTGATTGATTGGTATCTACTTTAGTATTCAATATTAACTTCTGGCGAAGTTAAACTGTCACAAAACAAAGACCCGTTTGGGTTGTATGGTTAAGTGACTAAGCGTACACGGTGGATGCCTTGGCAGTTGGAGGCGATGAAGGACGTATTAACTTGCGATAAGCCTAGTCAAGCTAGTAAAAAGCGCTTGAGACTAGGATTTCCGAATGGGGAAACCCACCTGCTTGCAGGTATCGTTAACTGAATACATAGGTTAACGAGGCGAACGCGGAGAACTGAAACATCTAAGTACCCGTAGGAAAAGAAATCAACCGAGATTCCGAAAGTAGCGGCGAGCGAAATCGGAACAGCCCTTAAGCTTATTATGTGTTAATGGAAGGCTCTGGAAAGTGCCACGATACAGGGTGATAGTCCCGTACATGAAAAGACATTTTAAGTGAAATCGAGTAGGTCGGAGCACGTGAAACTTTGACTGAATATAGGTGGACCATCATCTAAGGCTAAATACTCCCAACTGACCGATAGTGAACCAGTACCGTGAGGGAAAGGCGAAAAGAACCCCTGTGAGGGGAGTGAAATAGAACCTGAAACCGTGTACGTACAAGCAGTAGGAGCCCACTTGTTGGGTGACTGCGTACCTTTTGTATAATGGGTCAGCGACTTATATTTTGTAGCGAGGTTAACCGAATAGGGTAGCCGTAGGGAAACCGAGTCTTAACTGGGCGAATAGTTGCAAGGTATAGACCCGAAACCCGGTGATCTAGCCATGGGCAGGTTGAAGGTTGAGTAACATCAACTGGAGGACCGAACCCACTAACGTTGAAAAGTTAGGGGATGACCTGTGGCTAGGAGTGAAAGGCTAATCAAACCGGGAGATAGCTGGTTCTCCCCGAAATCTATTTAGGTAGAGCCTCGGACGAATACTTACGGGGGTAGAGCACTGTTAAGGCTAGGGGGTCATCCCGACTTACCAACCCTTTGCAAACTCCGAATACCGTAAAGTAATATCCGGGAGACACACGGCGGGTGCTAACGTCCGTCGTGAAGAGGGAAACAACCCAGACCGCCAGCTAAGGTCCCAAAGTCATAGTTAAGTGGGAAACGATGTGGAAAGGCCCAGACAGCCAGGAGGTTGGCTTAGAAGCAGCCATCCTTTAAAGAAAGCGTAATAGCTCACTGGTCGAGTCGGTCTGCGCGGAAGATGTAACGGGGCTAAACTATGCACCGAAGCTGCGGATTCAGAATTTATTCTGAGTGGTAGGGGAGCGTTCTGTAAGCGGTTGAAGGTGTACCGGGAGGTATGCTGGACGTATCAGAAGTGCGAATGCTGACATGAGTAACGATAATGGGAGTGAAAAACTCCCACGCCGGAAGACCAAGGGTTCCTATCCCATGTTAATCAGGGTAGGGTAAGTCGACCCCTAAGGCGAGGCCGAAAGGCGTAGTCGATGGGAAACAGATTAATATTTCTGTACTCGATATAATTGCGATGGGGGGACGGAGCAGGCTAAACAAGCATGGCGTTGGTAGTCCATGTGAAAGTGAGTAGGTTGGCGACTTAGGTAAATCCGGGTTGCTATTAAGACTGAGACACGAGACGAGTCACTACGGTGATGAAGTTGTTGATGCCATACTTCCAGGAAAAGCCTCTAAGCTTCAGATTATATGGAATCGTACCCCAAACCGACACAGGTGGTCAGGTAG
>NZ_JACJFD010000056.1:1817-3217 GCF_014164415.1 Pseudoalteromonas sp. SG43-1
GGTGATGAAGTTGTTGATGCCATACTTCCAGGAAAAGCCTCTAAGCTTCAGATTATATGGAATCGTACCCCAAACCGACACAGGTGGTCAGGTAGAGAATACTAAGGCGCTTGAGAGAACTCGGGTGAAGGAACTAGGCAAAATCGTACCGTAACTTCGGGAGAAGGTACGCTCCTATCTGTGATGAGACTTGCTCTCTAAGCGGACGGGAGCCGCAGTGACCAGGTGGCTGGGACTGTTTATTAAAAACACAGCACTGTGCAAAATCGCAAGATGACGTATACGGTGTGACACCTGCCCGGTGCCGGAAGGTTAATTGATGGGGTTATCCTTAGGGAGAAGCTCTTGATCGAAGCCCCGGTAAACGGCGGCCGTAACTATAACGGTCCTAAGGTAGCGAAATTCCTTGTCGGGTAAGTTCCGACCTGCACGAATGGTGTAACCATGGCCACGCTGTCTCCACCCGAGACTCAGTGAAATTGAAATCGCAGTGAAGATGCTGTGTACCCGCGGCTAGACGGAAAGACCCCGTGAACCTTTACTACAGCTTGGCACTGAACATTGAACCTACATGTGTAGGATAGGTGGGAGACTTTGAAGCAGCGACGCTAGTTGTTGTGGAGTCAACCTTGAAATACCACCCTTGTAGTTTTGATGTTCTAACGTTGGCCCCTGAATCGGGGTTACGGACAGTGCCTGGTGGGTAGTTTGACTGGGGCGGTCTCCTCCTAAAGAGTAACGGAGGAGCACGAAGGTTGGCTAAGTACGGTCGGACATCGTACGGTTAGTGTAATGGTAGAAGCCAGCTTAACTGCGAGACAGACACGTCGAGCAGGTACGAAAGTAGGTCATAGTGATCCGGTGGTTCTGAATGGAAGGGCCATCGCTCAACGGATAAAAGGTACTCCGGGGATAACAGGCTGATACCGCCCAAGAGTTCATATCGACGGCGGTGTTTGGCACCTCGATGTCGGCTCATCACATCCTGGGGCTGAAGTCGGTCCCAAGGGTATGGCTGTTCGCCATTTAAAGTGGTACGCGAGCTGGGTTTAGAACGTCGTGAGACAGTTCGGTCCCTATCTGCCGTGGGCGTTTGAGAATTGAGAGGGGTTGCTCCTAGTACGAGAGGACCGGAGTGAACGAACCGCTGGTGTTCGGGTTGTCATGCCAATGGCATTGCCCGGTAGCTACGTTCGGAACTGATAAGCGCTGAAAGCATCTAAGCGCGAAGCAGGCCTCGAGATGAGTTCTCACTAGACTTTTAAAGTCTCTGAAGGGCCGTTGAAGACTACAACGTTGATAGGCAAGATGTGGAAGTGGTGTGAGCCATTAAGCTAACTTGTACTAATTACCCGTGAGGCTTAACCATACAACGCCAAACGCGTTTTATGCGACAGTTT
>NZ_JACJFD010000057.1:0-3069 GCF_014164415.1 Pseudoalteromonas sp. SG43-1
TACAAATTAATGGTTATTGAAACTGCAACAGCGCCACAGCCACTTGAGCAATCATTTAATAGCTGCGCACTGAATGTTAAGTCAAAAAATTACGCTGAGGCTGAAGCAATTTGTACTAAAGCAATTGCGCTTTTAAAAGACGCAGATGGTCCTAAATTTAAAGTACGCCAACTTACATCGTTTGCATTAAGCAACCGTGGTGTTGCACGTTTAAAAGCGAACAACGACACTGCTGGCCTTGCTGATTTATACGAAGCAAACCAAATGTCTACAAGTACAATGGTATCGCACAACTTAACTCGCGCTAAAGAAGAGCTTTCTTTATAAGCACTTTATAAACGCTTTTATAAAGTGCTTACCAAAAGCATGTTATAAAATAGCGAGAGTAAAAAAACCCATGTTAGGTTAATTCCTAACATGGGTTTTTTTGTTTTATTTAACGCGTGAGTTAATACTTTAAATACGTTAACAGAGTAGGGTGTGTATTTATAATTAATATTTTGGGTATGCTTGTTTAGGCTACACGAATATAATGCGAGATAACCGTATAAAAATAATAACCCTTCTGCTTTGCTTATTTTGAGCAAGGCATCATTAAATAAATATTGAGATTTAAACCATGGCACCAGGAACCAGCCTAAGCGTACTTGAAATAAGTGCGATATTTTTATCAATTACCGCGTTACTCACCTATGTAAACCATCGCTTTATTGGCTTGCCAACAACCATTGGCGTTATGGTTATTTCGATGCTTTTATCTATCGGCGCTATATTTTTGGGCTTTTTAGGGTTTGATGATCTTATAGATTACGAAGTGAGCTTGCTAGATCAGTTAGATTTTACTGAAGTTTTGCTCGATGGCATGCTCTCTATGCTACTTTTTGCTGGGGCGCTACATGTAAATGTTAGCGATTTAAGGCGCTATAAATTGCCAATAGGTATTTTGGCCTGTGTTGGTACGTTGCTATCAACGGTTATTATTGCTGGTGCGCTTTATTTAGTGCTTCCTTTGCTCGGTTTTGATTTAGCGTTTATTTGGTGTTTACTGTTTGGCGCATTAATTTCGCCAACCGATCCGATTGCGGTAATGGGAATTTTACAATCTGCGGGTGCGCCTAAAAGTATTGAAACCGTGATTGCGGGTGAATCGTTGTTTAACGATGGTATAGGCGTGGTTATTTTTGTGCTTTTATTGGGTGTTTTATCAAGTGGTGATATTCCTACAACTTATTATGTAGCGCACACGCTGGCGGTAGAAGCCGGTGGCGGTATTGTTTTTGGTTTGGTATTAGGTGGTATTTTATATTACTTACTTAAAAGTATTGATAGTTACCAAGAAGAAGTACTACTTACTTTAGCGGGCGTTATTGGTGGTTATGCACTTGCAAGCCATTGGCATTTGTCGGGCCCACTTGCAATGGTAATGATGGGGTTAATGGTGGGCAATCATGGTCGCAGTATGGCTATGAGCGATAAAACACGCCATTACGTTGATTTGTTTTGGGAGCTGATTGACGAAATTTTAAATGCCATTTTATTTGTACTCATAGGGCTTGAGGTCGTCATGATTGCATTTTCGAGTAATTTGTTTATTGCTGGTGGCTTAACAATTTTAATCGCGTTACTCGCACGTTTAGTTGTTGTGGGTATAACAACCACTACATTTAATAAGCAATTAGAGTTGCCATCTGGTGCGTGGAAAGTTTTAACCTGGGGTGGCTTGCGTGGTGGTATTTCGGTTGCACTGGTATTGCAACTACCTGATGGGAACGAGCGCGATATTTTATTGGCTCTTACTTATGCGGTTGTGGTGTTTTCTATTTTAATTCAGGGTTTGAGTATTGGCAAAGTAGCCAAAACTATCCGTTAAATATAATTTTTTAAAAAGCGTGTGAAATAGCTGTATTTCATACGCTTTTTATTTTTCTTATAAAAAAAAGGGCAATTAAAACGTAAAGCTGAGCTGCACACCGCTGTAAATATGTTCTTGTGCTTCCCAGTAGTCGCCATCTATTTGGCGTGCTCGGGTAAATACTTCTATTTTAAATGGCTTAAAGTGATAACCCGCACCTATACCTGCGTAGCCGTCTATGTCGTTGTTCGATTTTTCTATTTGGTAGGTGTTATCGCCTCTATCGTTTTTAAAGGCGAGTTCGAACAGATCTAAGCCAAGCTCGGCGTATATAAAAAAGTCATTAAAATAACCAAGCTTCATGCCGTTGTCCCACGTTATAAATTCTTCTTGCTCGCCTTGTTTATTATCGATTACTGCCGCGCCAATTGCGCTTGTAAAAACAACACCAAAGTTACTGTAATTTTGCTTAACCATCATTTCTACACCTGCAGATGTAATGCTGCTATCGCCATTAAATTCTGATTTTATAAACATACCGGTGTTAGGCATGTCATTACCGAGCAAAAGTCTTGCGTTAGCATTTTGGCTAAATGATAAAAGCGTGCTTAATAAAACAAAAAGAGGAAGTATGTGTTTCAAAAAAGTTAACCCATTAATGATGAAAAGTTACCAGAGCTGTAATTATAAATACATAACTTAGTATTGCATGTAATTAAGTGTATAAATTTGTTTAATAGTTACTCAGCTATGCCAAAGCAAGGTGTTTAAAATAAAACCAACTAAAAAAAAGCATAAATAATTATATACATTTTAAAACGTAAAGTAGCGATTTTAGGCACGATTGTTGGTTCGTAAGTTATTTAAATATATAGAAAAAGTTTAAACGTATTAGACTAAGGTCTATAGGTTAATTTTCTTCACTTATTAGGTTTGTTTTAATCGTTTGTCGGGGTTGTGTTAATTCTCTAAAGTTCAGTTGTCGGCAACAAGTACGACTTAACTTACAGGAAATTAATCATGAAATTTACACTTATCAAAACTATCGCTCTTAGCTCACTATTAACATGTTCAGCTGCTGCAATGGCTGATCAAAGTGATTACAAATTAATGGTTATTGAAACTGCAACAGCGCCACAGCCACTTGAGCAATCATTTAATAGCTGCGCACTGAATGTTAAGTCAAAAAATTACGCTGAGGCTGAAGCAATTTGTAC
>NZ_JACJFD010000058.1:0-2662 GCF_014164415.1 Pseudoalteromonas sp. SG43-1
CGAGTGCCCACACAGATGATTGCTTTATATTGTTAAAGAACGTTTTGAGTCGCTTTAGCGTCTCAAGGGATGCGAATAATACACCCTTTATTTTTCGAGTCAACACTTTGTTTTAAACTTTCTTTCGACAATTTAAAACCGAAGTTTTATTTAACTCTCTGAGTAGTTCGTGCCTTGCTATGCTTCAGCGTTTCCCGTCTCAGTGGGGTCGCATTATAGGGAGAACAGATTTTTACGCAAGTACTTTTTTAAAGAAAAAGTAAAAAAAGATGCTGTTCGGTCAGTATCTGAACTAAACCCCCTAAAACTGATAGTTTTGTAACCAAACGGTGCCTGTTATGGTACAAAAAAGACCTTGCTGATACACTCAAAGCTAATAACTATTATCTAAAAGGTACTAAATATGGCAATCCGTTCTTATAAAGGTGTAACTCCTTCGTTTAATTCGTCTGTTTATATTGATGAGTCATCAGTTTTGGTTGGTGATATTACTTTAGGTGATAATAGTAGTGTTTGGCCTTTAGTAGCAGCCCGAGGCGATGTTAACTATATACGTATTGGTAAACGCTCCAATATACAAGATGGCAGTGTATTGCATTTATCTCGTGCAACTAAAAGCAATCCAGATGGTTATCCACTTATTATAGGTGACGATGTAACTGTAGGTCATAAGGTAATGCTGCACGGATGTATATTAGGAAACCGTATACTTGTAGGTATGGGCGCTATTATTATGGATAACGTGGTTGTTGAAGATGATGTAATTATAGGTGGCGGCTCTTTGGTACCACCAAACAAACGCTTAGAGTCTGGTTACTTATATGTAGGGAGCCCGGCTAAGCAAGCCCGCCCTCTAACGGAGCAAGAACTTGCCTTTTTAAAAATATCTGCCGATAACTATGTATCACTTAAAGATGAGTACTTAGCTGAAATAGCTAATTTAAGTTAATAAACTTACTTCAATTTGGCCTGCCGAGTTATAGCTCTCTTCTTCGATAAGCTCCTCGGCACGTTCTTCGTAATCAAAACGATACTTTTCAAAATACTCTGTTGCGTGACTTTCGTCTGTTAGTTTAAGTGTATTTACTTCTATTACACACTCCACCAGCATGCCACTAACTTGTGCAAAAAATACTAGCTGATGATCGGGCTCTCTAAACTCTAGCCTATCTATAAATTGTATTGCCTGATTCATTTAAGCGTTCCTTGTTTGAGCGCATCAACGACGGGAAGTATTTTTGGCATTTTATTACGCCATACATAATATGCTTGAGCAGCTTGACCAACTAACATGCCACTGCCATCTAAAAGCTTAGCGTTAATATTATGCTGTGCAACCCAATTCATAAAAATGGTATTTTGCAGTGAATAAAACATGTCATAAGCGACTTCACAGTTAGTTATGTGTTTTTTATCAAGTGCTGGAAGTTCGTTATTCATACTGCTAGAGGTAGAGTTTATAATTAGTGAGTAATCGCTTACTGGTAAATCATCAAAACCAAAGCCAGATACTGGTCCATATTGGGTAAACAGCTCTGCGAGTTCTTTGGCTTTTTGTGCTGTGCGATTAACTATTATTATTTCCTGAGGGTTATGCTCTAACAAAGGTAAAATAACCCCTCGAGCAGCACCGCCCGCACCTATGATTAAAATGCGTTTATTAGTTATGGCTACTTCATTAGCGAGTAAATCATTTACAAAGCCCACACCATCGGTGTTATCACCGAGTAATGAGCCATTATCTCGTTTTTTTAGTGTATTAACAGCCCCTACTATTTTGGCTAATGGGGTAAGCTCATCAGCCATTGCATAAGCTTGCTCTTTAAATGGCATTGTAACATTAGCACCCACACCGCCTTGCTCAAAAAAAGACAATACTGTTTTTTCAAAGTTATCGATAGGTGCTAATATTGCGCGATAGTCGATTTGCTCACCCAGTGATACAGCAAATTGTTTATGTATCGCGGGGGATTTTGAATGTTTAATTGGATTTCCAAAAACCGCATATTTGTCCATTTTAAAGCAACCTCTTTGCAGCTATAAACTGCCTATTAACAATGATAAGTAATATGATTAAACGACTTTTTTCTAAATCTAAGCCGGCTCCCGAGCAACAGGCTCCTACTCCTGAAAAAACACCGTATGAAATAATAGGTGGAGAGAAAGGGGCGCGAGCTATCTCCAATCGATTCTACGACATAATGGAGTCAGATGAATACGCTAAACCGTTATATGATATGCATCCTCTGCCATTAGATCGAATTCGCCAAGTATTTTTTGAATTTTTATCTGGTTGGTTAGGCGGGCCAAACCTATTTACTGAAAAACATGGCCAGCCAATGCTACGTAAAAGACATATGCCTTTTACTGTAGATAAAGCATTGCGCGATCAGTGGATGTACTGCATGAATAAAACGCTGGATATAGAAATAGACAATCCGTTGTTACGTGAAGGCTTAAAGCAATCATTCTCTCAACTAGCAACGCACATGATCAATCAGCATTAAATTTATATTTAGCCATAATGCAAAAAGGCGCTAATTAGCTGTCTCTTATACACAAATCCCTGCTAAGAAATTAGCGGGGATTTTTTTGAACTAAATCTCAATGTCATGATCAGATCTTCAAATCTTGTTTGAGGGCACATTATGATTAACGAACA
>NZ_JACJFD010000059.1:0-2549 GCF_014164415.1 Pseudoalteromonas sp. SG43-1
TGCGAAAGCTAATTCATATATGTTTTGGTGTAATAAAAAACCAGGAAGCGTTTAAGCTCCAAGAAAGTTAAATACGGCCTTGAAGCTTAAAATGAGAGATGGTATCTACAGGTGTTGAGCTTGGCTATTAAGCTCAAAATGTCATTAACTTCCCATAAGTAACTTATGTTTTACTTATGGGGTTGTGGTTTTATTTTACTCTCTATAAATAAAGTAAAGTTTACTTATAGAAGGTAAATATACGTTCAAACTTAAAAGTAAGTTATATTTGACTTTTGGGTAGGCTACCCTAAAATAAATTGTATAAGTAAACTATAGTTGACCTTTAATGAGTGAATTACCAGCAAAAAAAACACTTGGAAGAGTTGTTAAACGCACTGAAATGCCTGATCTATCAAAGCCGTTTTCGTCGGTGCGACTCGCTAAAGCGATTACTTCAAAGCGAACAGGCATGAAGCTTACGCTGGTTGATGTATCGCAAGCACTTAATATTTCAAAGCCTACGCTGATAAAAATAGAAAAAGGTGATGTGAATGTGCAGTTTTTTAATGTACTCAAAGTGATGGAATACTTGGGGCTGTCGTTTAGCCTTGTCAGTGATGACGAGTCGCACCACAATAACAATAATAAGGATGAGGTGAGCGATGAGCAGTGGTATTAAAAAAAATAGCTTAGAGGTATTTATTGGGCATGCGCAGAAGATAGGTGCGATAGCCCTTGATATAGGCTCTGAAAATGAAATTGCATTTACCTATGAGCCTGAGTGGATTAATAAGGGTTTTGCTATTTCACCACACTTACCGCTCAATGGTGATTTTGACTCACGTGATGTGCGTAATTATTTACAAAACTTATTACCCGAGGGCAAAGGTCTTGATGAGATTATAAGTAGTACTACTATCTCTAAAAATAATACGTTTGGTTTGATTAAAGTAATTGGCGAGGAAACGTCAGGCGCTTTGTCGTTTAGAGCAAGTAACAGTACTTTAAAGCAAACATCTTTTCGTGAAGTAACTAGGGTCTGTTGATCTTTGCGGATTAAAATTTGTCCAAACTAGGAGCTATTTAATCGCGACGCGAGATTTGCAACCTAGTGGGCTAAGTAAAAACCGAGCAACAAAGAGTAAATAGCTCCTAGGAAGAACCCTTCGGGCAGCGCCTGTTTGGCATTAATGCTACGTTATCGCCCATTTATGGGGAATAACCACACTGCATAGGCTCTGCCTTGCCTAAATACCAAACAGGCTGCTGCAAATTTAACCTTGAAAGAACAGCAGACCCTAGTGACGAGCTAAGCCAAAAACTTAAACGCTTTGTACAAGTTGGAGAGCCAATTACTCATTGGGATGGCCGAACTCGGCTCTCTGTTGCTGGCGTTCAAGATAAACTAAACCTACTCGAAATCGATAGTAAATTAGGATTTGGTGAAGGGGAGCTATGTTCTAATAAAATTTTTAAATTTGAAACAGGTACCGCGCCTTTCATTGCAGTAAATGAACTTTTTACCATGCTTTTGGCAAAAGAGTCGGGGCTCAATGTTCCCCATGTTGAGTTGCGCACTTACGCAGATATAAGAGTATTTGTAATAGATCGCTTTGATAGGCGCGTTACACAAGATCAAAGCCGTGTATTACGTCGTCATATTATTGATGGTTGCCAAGCCACTAACTTACCTCCTTCTTATAAATATGAGCGTCAGCATGGTGATGATGGGGATGGTATTTATATTCGAGATGGCGTTTCTTTTGCAAAACTCTTTAATGTTAAAACAACGAATGTACAAGCGTATGAGGCTCAGCTTATTCGTTGGATGACATTTAATATTTTAGTACGTAATTACGATGCTCATGGCAAAAACATTAGTTTTTTTGTTGGTAAAAATGGTTTAGAGCTTACGCCGTTTTACGACTTGGTAAATATAGAGGCTATTATTGAGCAGGGAAGCATTGACCGTGATATGGGCTATTTACAGCCCAAAATATCAAGGTGTTATGCTATGTCAGTGGGTGAGCATAATTCGCAAAGTGCGGGCAATTTTACTAATGAGATTACAGCTTACATGTTAGCTGATTTTGCTGATGAATTTGCTATTTCACTACCACGGATGCAACTACTTATGAGTCAAACCGTTGATTCTGTATTAGCCGCAATTGATACGGCTAAAGTTTCTGCTGTTAAAAATAACTTATCTTCTGCTGAATTAGCACACATTGATTTGTGCATAAAAATAATTAATAAAGCTGCAAATAAGCTGAGTGAGCAAATAATACAACTACCAAATATGGATGCATTTATTTAAATATCAGAAAATAAATACACGTATTTTGAGTAAGTAATTCATATTTTGGTTGCCAGCATCAACGCGATATTTACAAATTAAAATTAAAAGCGCGAGATAAATTCCGGCTTACAATTTAAAAGCTACGCTTTTCGCGCGAGCAAGCTTCGCGCCTTGTATCTCTCATTGATAAATGATTAGCTATCATTTATCACATCGAAGTCAGTGAGCTTGCCTTCGCGTCTAGTATTTAATACTGCTCCGTAGATAA
>NZ_JACJFD010000005.1:0-164979 GCF_014164415.1 Pseudoalteromonas sp. SG43-1
TTTCAGTTTTGACTTGTTCAATGAGTGTATTCATTACTTACCTCCAAATATGGGATAACCTCAAGGTAAGTGTGGCTCAAATGGTCAGAATAGGATCTCCGCGTAGCGGCTTAGTTCAACAGCTTTATCAGAGGACACTTTCCTCTTTTTGTGAGCAAAGTATGTCCTCTTAATTATTTTTAATATTAATAACAAATCCTGTAACACATTGCGAGTATTAAACTTTAAGTCGGGCTGTTCTTTTAATAATATGCAGAAAAGAGGAAAACGTCCTCGTTTTTAGACTTATGAGGAAAAACGCCAGCGCGGTACATAAATACAGCAATTAAATATTTAAAATGAAAACCAAATCCGATTTTAAATCATTTAATAGTTACTAAAAAACGGCTGCAATAACGTAAGTAACCGCTTTAAGTACACTTGTTTGTGTAAGCATATTATAAAAGGTGGTTTACGGATGGTGGAAGTTGTAAAAACGAGCTTATGAGCTATTTACTAAACGCGTCTTCCTTCTTTTAAAACAGGGCAGACACGATGTTTATACCAATCGACTTAAATATTTAGCCTTTCTAGCGTGCTAAATAAAGCGTTAACGACATTATAAATTTCTCATGTAGAATAACTACATGTCGAAATTTATGCCTTGTTATCACTCTATTTATCCGTCGCTATAAATGTCTAATAACTTAACACGATTGGTATTATTTGGCTTTTTTAGCCTCTAGAGTTTCTATTTCACTCCAGATTTTTTCGGCTTCTGCACTTAACATGGCAAAGCTTTTAATGTCGCCTTTTCTTTGTGCCTGCATGCCTTGCTCTAGTTTTACGTCGTATTCTTTACGCAGTTTTTTTACAGGATCAGGCTTTAAAAATGAAAACATTAGTATTCTCTTAATTTATTAAATTATATGTATTTAGTGTACGCATTAATTGGCTTAATAGTTCTTTGTTTGGTGAAAATGTTTACTTTGCGCTTTAAAAGCGCAAAGTAAACACGGTGTAATTTTGCATACTGTGTGCTAGTTTTAGTGCTTACGTTTCTGGCTCTAGGCGTTTAATACCTTGGCCATCAATACCTAAATAAATAAAACCATCACTGCCTTGGGCTAAGCTGCGTACTCTGCCAACTCCATCGAGTATTTTATATTGCTTAACAACCTTGCCCTTTGAGAGTTCTAGTGCGCTAATGAATGCAAATTTCATTGATGCTAGTAATAGCTTACCTTTAAGCTTTGGGTATTTATCACTCGTTACATACAACATATCGGAGGGGGCAATTGAAGGGGTCCAATGTAATACGGGCGATTGCATGCCGTCTTTTTCTTTAAGGTCTGTAAACTTGGTACCGCTGTAGTTAACGCCATAACTTACTAAAGGCCATCCGTAGTTAGCGCCTTTTTTTATTATATTAAGCTCATCGCCGCCGCGTGGCCCGTGTTCGTGAGACCATAAAATATTATTTTGATTATCAAACCACATGCCTTGTGGATTACGGTGTCCATAAGACCATACCGCATGTTTTGCATTTTTTTGTTTAACAAACGGATTATCACTTGGGATATTACCATTTTCGTGTAAGCGATAAATTTTACCGCCGTCCCGCGTGAGATCTTGCGGGTTTATGTCGCGCGAGCCGCGATCGCCAATTGAAAAATAAACATAACCTTCATCATCAAACACAATACGACTGCCATAGTGCTGGCCTTTGGTACTATTATGCTCGCCTTTGTACAGCAATTGCTGATCAGACAACTGCGTATGATCGTCACTTAGCTTAGCGCGCATTAAGGCGGTGTTACTGCCGCTTCCTTTGCCCTCACTACTTGAGTAACTAAAGTACAGCCATTGGTTTTGCTTACTATCGGTGTGTAGTGATAAATCAAGCAATCCACCTTGGCCATTAGCGTCAATGTCGGGCAGCCCAGAGACTTTAGTTAACGTAGTGGTATTTTTAGGTAATAAAAATAACGTCCCACTGCGCTCAGATATTAATAAATCACCATTAGCTAAAGGCTCAATAGCCCAAGGTATAACCACACCTTCTACCGCTGTTATTGCGTTAACGCTAAGCGCTAAAGTATCGAGTTCTTTATAGTTTTTTACGTAATCGCTTTTTGCATGCGCGGGTGCGTTAGTAGCAAATATAGCAATGGCTAGGCCTGCACTTATTAGTTTAGGGAGTGTGTTATGTGACATTAAATTTATCATTATGGCTTCCAAAATTAATCCAATCTTACATAACCTTATCATGGCATAAATAAATTTGTTAAGTGTTGAGTTGAATGAAAAATACACACTTCTATTTATAAAATTACCTCTTCACAGGAAATTGTTTTAGCAATTAGCGCTAATAAAAAAATTGAATAATTACTCTATTGGGGTTGAAAACTTAAAATTTGAGCGTACACTTGTGCGCTGAAGTTTGGGCGTACACGTGTAAGTTCAAAGTAATTAAGATTTGATAGAGATTTAACCATGATGACTCAAGTATTAAACCAATTTTCAAAATGGTTTTTACACCATCAAAGTTTTGCAGGCTACATAGAGCCCGTAATGCAGGTGTTTAAACCTGCTTGGCGTGCAGGGCAGTTTAGAGCGCAAGTAGTTAGTACAGCTGTACTTGATGGCGGTTTTTTAAGTGTGCAACTTAAGCCAAGCAAACAATGGCAGGCGCATACGTCAGGGCAGCATATAAGTTTAACGCTTGAAATTAATGGGCGATTATTAACACGCGTTTTTACCGTGGCCTCAAGCGCTCAGCAATTTAAAAATACAGGTTTGGTGCGCTTACTAATCAAAACAAATGCGCAAGGGCACTTTACAGGCTTACTCAGCAGTGCATTAAAAGCGGGGTTGTGGTGCAATATTTCTGCGCCAAGCGGCGACTTTGTGTTTAAAAACACACACACGCCAGCCACTTTTATTGCAGGCGGCTCGGGTATAACACCTATGCTGGCTATGCTTGATGATTACTTAAGCCAAACTACGCAAAAAGTGTCGTTAGTGTATTACGCAAAAGCCACTGAGCATCAATGTGTTGATGAGCTAAGTGAGTTGGCAGCGCAATTTGAGCATTTTTCGTTTTTATTATTAACGCGTGAGCAATCAAACGATATAACCAGCAATATTAAGCCGTGGGAAAATCCAGACATATACTGCTGTGGCCCTGCTGCATTTATGCAGACGGTGAGCGATTTTGCTAAAACGCATAAGCTAAATTACTACCAAGAAGCATTTGGTTTGGCGCTGCCTAGCTTAAACGACGACAGCCAATTTAATGTGAAAATTAACGCCAGTGCCCATGTTGTATCGGGCAACGATGTTTTACTGACTCAGTTTGAAGAAAAAAGGCTCCCCGTTAAACGCGGTTGCGGTATTGGTATTTGCCATCAATGCCAATGTATTAAAAAGTCAGGCGTGGTACGTAATTTAAAAACAGGTGAATTGAGTGACAACGGCGAGCAATTAATACAACTTTGCGTAAGCCAACCTGTTAGTGATTTGGAGTTACAATTATGAAAAACATTAACTACGACATGCTCGCAAGCGAGCTAGATGCCATTAAAATGGACACCCTTGGCAAAGTTGGCCAACAAGATGCTGACTATATTCGCTCTGTTGTGCGCAAACAGCGAGTGTGTGAATGGAGCGGGCGAATTTTGCTTATGCTTGGTTTTATTCAGCCACTATTGTGGGTTGCAGGCGTGCTGCTATTAGCGCTTGCTAAAATTTTAGACAATATGGAAATTGGCCACAATGTAATGCATGGTCAATACGATTGGATGAACGACAAGCAACTTAACTCACAACATTATGAGTGGGACATAGCGTGCGATGGACAAAGTTGGCACCGCGTTCATAACTTTGAACACCATACGTATACTAATATTATTGGTAAAGACAGAGACTTTGGTTATGGCTTGTTGCGTTTAAGCGATGATTTTAAATGGCGCTTTAAAAATGTATGGCAGTTTTTTACATATATTAATTTAAGTGTGTTATTTCAGTGGGGCGTGTCGTATCACGAGCTAGCTGCAGAGCGTGTTTTTATTGGTAAAAAGAAAGAAAACCGCGAAGGGCTTGTATCACACTCTACATTAAAGCAACGCTTCTTTAGTAAAGGTGCTCGCCAGTTAATTAAAGATTATGTGATATTTCCGTTACTTGCAGGCCCTTTATTTTTATGGGTATTGGCGGGTAATTTAGTAGCAAACTTAATCCGTAATTTATGGACGTCGACCATAATATTTTGTGGTCACTTTACTGAAGAAACGCAAACTTTTAAGCAAGAAGACTGCGTACACGAAACGCAAGGACAGTGGTATTATCGCCAAGTACTAGGCTCGTCTAATATTAAAGGGTCGCATTGGTTTCATGTTTTAACGGGGCATTTGAGCTGCCAAATAGAGCATCACTTATTTCCTGATATGCCGTCTTCGCGCTATCAAGAAGTTGCACCTCAAGTACAAGCCGTTTTGAAAAAACACGGTATTGATTACCATACAGGTAGCTTTTTTAAACAGTATACTTCGGTGCTAAAACGTATTATTAGATATTCGTTCAAGTAAATTATTTACCTTTAAGAATCGGCTAGTGCAACTGCATTAGCCGATTTTTTGTTTATAGCACCCAATGCGGTTGATTAGTAAACAGCACTTGCAAAAATTTCTTATAGTTAATTAAAAAAGCCTTACTTTAGCTATGGTTAAATAGCGTGTGATTGTCATACAATGGAGGAAAATAGACCACACAAGAGAGATTAAAATGGCCGCATTTGGTACCGTGTTTATGCCGCAGATGATTCAAGCTCGTTTTTCTGATAATAAATGGAGCGAAAGCTCAATTGTCCCTTCCGATAAACTTGAACTTCATGCTGGTGCGCACGTTCTTCATTATTCAAGTACATGTTTTGAAGGCTTAAAGGCCTTTCGCCATGAAGATGGTTCTGTTTATCTTTTTAGAATGGATGCAAACATTGCACGCATGCAACAAAGCTCAGCGCTATTAAGCTTACCGAGTTTTGACAGCGATATGCTAAAAACGATGATTATCGATATTATGCGCGAATACGCAGATGAAACGCCATTACCGCCGGGCTCTATGTATATTCGTCCAACGCACATTGGAACTGAGGCTGCAATTGGTAAAGCGGCAGCGCCATCAATGAGCTCGCTTTTGTACACGTTACTATCGCCAGTAGGAGATTACTTTGCCGGTGGTGCAACTGCACTGCGTGTACTGCTTGAAGAAGATGGCATGCGCTGCGCCCCGCACATGGGAATGGTAAAAAGTGGTGGTAACTACGCCAGTGCTTTAGCACCTATTAGTGCTGCACGAACTAAGTATCAAGCAGATCAAATTTTATTTTGCCCAGGTGGCGACGTACAAGAAACCGGTGCTGCTAACTTTATACTTATTGATGGCAACGAAATTATTACTAAAGCGCTTGATAGCACGTTTTTACATGGTGTAACGCGTAATAGTATTTTAACCATTGCAAAAGATTTAGGTATGACGGTAAGCGAACGTAACTTTAGCGTTACTGAGCTACTAGAGCGTGCTGCTAAACCAGGTACTGAAGCCGCGCTTTCGGGCACTGCAGCTGTACTAACTGCTGTGGGTACGTTTATTCATAACGATAAAGAATACAAAGTAGGTACTGGCGAGCCAGGCCCAACTACTGCGCGCCTTCGCCAAGCATTGAACGATATTCAATGGGGTAAAAGTGAAGATAAGCACGGCTGGTTAACTAAAATCTAATAATAGATTTAATAATAGATTTAGTAATAGATTTAATAGTAACTCGCATTAAAAAGCCACCTAATCGGTGGCTTTTGTGTGTTTGGTTACTTTAAGCTGTGCTTATTAAAACTTCATTTCTATTTTGCCGTACACGTAGCGTCCGTTAAATCCATACGGTGAAAAGCTTGAGTATGCGAACAAGCGTGAGAAAGTGCTTACTTCGTCAACATTTTCGCGTGTTGCGTCTGGGTAAATATCAAAAATGTTATTCGCTCCCAAGCTTAACGATACGTTATTGGTAAGTGCATAAGCTACGTCTAAATCAGTGATCCATTTTGGTTTTAGTACTTCATTTAGCTCTGCCGTTGATGATGGATCTTGAGTTTCACCGTAACGCGTTGTTCTAAGCGTGGTGCGTATGTCGTCGTTAGTCCATGTTGCGCTTAAGTTGTACTTATTACGCGGTGTGCTTACTTCAAAACGACGCAGCTCAGTGCCTGAGAACAGGTTGTCTTGATCGAACCCTGCACCTTGCAGCTCTGCTGGTGGGTCGATAATATTTGTTACTTCATTTTTACCGTAGTTGTAACCTAGGTTAAAGGCTAAATCGCCATAACCATCAGTTGCTACATTATAAGAGGCAACCACATCCACACCACGGGTTTTACTGTCAATTGCATTTAAGAAGAAACGACCTTGATTAGCACCTGTGCCTTGAAGTAAATCGGCAATAGCATCGCCCGATAAGTTGTTTGATAACACAATACGGTCATCAATTAATATTTGGTAGTAATCAACCGACAAGCTGAAATTAAAGTCGGTAGACCATGTAAAACCAACGCCGTAGTTTGTTGCTTCTTCAGCATCAAGACCAGGTGAGCCCAGTGCTTTTGCTACATCGCTGCTTGGTGCGAACGTACCGGTTTCGGTTGGTTCGCCATCAACAAATACAGTGGCCACTGAGGTAAAGTATTGTTGCTGCAAAGAAGGTGCTCTAAAACCAGTTGATACAGAGGCGCGCAGCGCTAAGTCTTCAGTTAATGAATAACGAGTCGCAACTTTACCGTTAAGTGTATCGCCAAAGTCTGAGTAATCTTCATAACGGGCGGCAACCGCTAAATTCCAATCGTCGGTTAGGTAGGTTTCAAGGTCTATGTATAAGCTCACGTTATGGCGGCTATTATCGCCCTCTGATTCGGGTGTAAACCCTGGGAATACTTGTGCGCCCGCTGCGCCAAATGGGCCATCAACTGGGTCGGTTACTGCGCCTCCTGGGCCAAATGTGCCTTGTGCATATGAAGCTTCTTCGCCTGCATCTATTTGGTATCCTTCGCGGCGATACTCAGCACCTACAGCTACACTTACCGAGCTTTCTAAAAAGCTGACGTCTACTTCGCGACTAAAATCAACGTTTAAGGTAAGTTGATCGTAAGTAAGTGTTCCTGCATCAAAGCTTGTTTGGCTAGTCGGGCCGTATGAGGTATTTAAACTATTTATTACACCAAACTCAAATGCATCTTGACCATATACGGCCGATACATCGTAATTCCATTCACTTACAAAACCTTTAGCGCCAAGTGCCAGTGAAAAGTCATCTATGTCTGAGGTGATAACAGGTAAAAAGCCATCAGGATAAACTTCTTCTATATTACGGCTATCGCTTGCACGGCGATAAAAACCACCGCCTTCGCCTTCGCGTTTGCTGTAAGAGCCAAACGAATATAAATCGACCTCATTTGTTAACTGGTAACCTGCGTTATAAAACACTGAAAAGTCTTCTACATCGCCATTACCAAAGTTATGGTTATATCGATTTACGGTAAGTTCACGTGGGTCGAGAGAGCCATCATCTAATCGTGCGTAGTTTTCACGATTATCGTAGTCAGAGCGGTTAGTTGAATGGCGGTCGCGGTATTCTGTTGAAATGTTTAAAAAGCCATTATCGCCAAGTTCAAAACCCATATTACCTTGCAGCGTTAGTGTTTGGCCGTCTGTTAAAGAGCGATCGCCCCCTTCAGTAAAGGCTAAATTACCATCACTGCCTTCAGATACAGACTCAAGCTGTGGTACACCGTCCATTTCGGTTACGTTAGCACCATATATAGCCGCAACTGAACCACCGCTGCTGGCACTTTTAAGCACAATATTAATAACACCGGCTATAGCATCAGAGCCATATTGGGCTGCTGCACCATCACGTAATACTTCAATGCGGTCGATAGCATTTGCTGGAATAGCATTTAAATCAACTGATGATGAACCACGACCCGTTGAGCCATTTAAGTTAAGTAATGCATTACTGTGGCGGCGTTTACCATTAACAAGCACTAAAGTGTGATCAGGTGCTAAACCACGAAGTTGAGCAGGGCGTACATGGTCGCTACCATCAGTAAGTGATGCTTGCGGGAAGTTAAAGCTAGGTAATAAATTGCTAAGTAGGGCATTCGTTTCAGTAAAGCCTGAATTTTTAAGTGCATCTGCACCAATTATATCGATGGGTACTGCGCTGTCTTCTACTGTACGGCCTAATCGGCGAGAGCCAATTACGCTTATTTGTTCGATGTTTTCTTCTGCTTTGGTTTCTTGCTCTGCAGCATTTACTGAGAGCGAACCAACTAGTGCAGCTGATGCACTCATGGCGAGTAATATTTGTGGTACCGACTGCTGTAATTTTAATAACGGTTTTCTATTCATGCTGTATTTCCCCATACCCATTGAATTATTTTAGTTTTTTACAAAAAGATAAAGATTAAACCTCTTTGTTACCTTGAACATATACTTAATTAACAAAGTCAGTCAATTGAATAACATTCAATTAATTTAAGGTTTTTTATAATTACATTTGGTTGTTTTTTATAATGACCATTGTTTTAGTTATATAGCGAAGGTGATTGCTAAGTAATTGATGGATAATGAATTATATTTAAAAATTAAATTTAACGTTTAATTAACTGGTAAGATGAGGTTGGTAGATTTAACTAATTATTTGTAGGAAGCCATTTTTATTGGGCTGGCAATAAACAACTGTTGAGCTATAAATATTTTTAAAAATATAAAATAAAAATACACCCATTAAATGTTAACTAAATTAACATTTAATGGGTGTATTATAAATTATGTACTACTTATTAGAACCTATACTTTAAAGCATGAAGTAATTTTGTTTTTATAAGTAATTGGTATAAAAAAGAGTGCTAGAAATAGTGTTAAAATTTAATTTTTCCAATAAGCATGTCTTTAAACATTACCCAATCTCCCCACAAACTGTAAAAAGGGTGTTTAAAAGTAGCAGGGCGGTTTTTTTCAAAAAAGAAATGCCCGACCCACGCAAACCCATATCCAATAACAGGTAATAGCCACAATAAACTGTAGTGTTGTTTTAATAATGCTATTGCGATTACAACAAGAACGAGGGTGCTTCCTATAAAATGTAAGCGGCGGCAAATCACGTTGCGATGCTCTTTTAAATAATAAGGGTAGAAGGCTTTAAAGCTTTTAAACGTGGGGTTTGTACTTTGCATAGTGTGCTCTTTTATTGTTTTTTATTTTAATGAGGGTAATGCTATTAAAGCGTAAGTTTACATTTGTTTACAGCGATAAATGGCGCTTAACGCATCTATATAGACAAAAGGGCTAAAAGTTAATAGCTTAGGCGCACTATTAATAAATAAGAATGGAACTCGGGATGTTTAAACATACTCTAGCGTGTGCTGTAATTGTAGCGCTTAGCGGCTGTTCAGAGCCAACTAATACGGTAACTCAAGAAGAAGTAAAAGCACCTATGAAGCAAGTTAACGCAGTTATATACCCAGAAACAAAAAAAGGCGATGTAGTAGATACCTACTTTGAAGAAACCGTTAGTGACCCATATCGTTGGCTTGAAGATGATATGAGCAGCGAAACTGCCGATTGGGTTAAAACGCAAAACAATTTAACGTTTTCTTATTTAGAACAAATACCTTATCGCGATAAGTTAAAGCAGCGCCTTGAAAAACTAATGAACTACGAAAAAATAGGCCCTCCTTTTACTGAAGGCGATTACACCTATTTTTATAAAAACGATGGCCTGCAAAATCAATATGTTTTGTACCGTAGTAAAGATGGCGGCGACGTAGAAGTATTTTTAGACCCAAACAAGTTTAGTGAAGATGGTACGACGTCTATGTCGGGTTTATCGTTTTCAAAAGATGGTTCATTGCTCGCGTATCAAATATCTGAAGGTGGCAGCGACTGGCGTAAAATTATAGTTATTGATGCACATACTAAAGAGCAAGTTGAAGAAGCGCTTGTTGACGTTAAATTTAGTGGCATTGATTGGTTAGGTAACGAGGGCTTTTATTATTCAAGTTACGAAAAACCTAAAGGCAGTGAGCTGTCGGCTAAAACAGATCAGCATAAAGCGTATTACCATAAGCTAGGTACTGCACAATCTGCAGATAGTGTTGTATTTGGTGAAACTGATGAACAAAAGCATCGCTATGTAGGCGCTGATGTAACTCATGACGGCCGCTACTTACTTATTTCAGCTAGTACGTCTACTTCAGGCAATAAGCTGTTTATAAAGGACTTAACAAATAAAAACAGTGAGTTTGTAACGGTTGTAGGAAATACTGATTCAGATACATCAGTTATTGATAACAAAGGCAGCAAGCTGTTTTTAGTTACTAACCTTAATGCACCAAACAAAAAAGTAGTGACGGTTGATGCAAGTAACCCAAGCCCTGAAAATTGGGTTGATTTAATTCCTGAAACCAAAAACGTACTAAATCTTACAAAAGGCGGCGATACCTTTTTTGCCAACTACATGGTTGACGCGATTTCGCAGGTAAAACAGTACAACAAAAAAGGCGAGCTAATTCGCGAAATTACATTGCCAGGCGTGGGTACAGCACGTGGTTTTGGCGGTAAAAAAGATCAAACAACGCTTTATTATTCGTTCACTAACTACAAAACACCAGGTACTACTTATACGTTTGATGTAGCTACGGGTGAATCGGGTGTTTATCGTAAGTCGGCTATTGATTTTAATAGTGATGATTACACGTCTGAGCAAGTGTTTTACACATCAAAAGACGGCACTAAAATACCGATGGTAATTACCTATAAAACAGGCATTAAGCTTGATGGATCAAACCCTACAATTTTATACGGTTACGGTGGTTTTAATATTAGTTTAACGCCAAGCTTCAGCCCCGTTAATGCAGTATGGCTTGAGCAAGGTGGCGTATACGCCGTCGCTAATATTCGCGGTGGTGGTGAGTACGGTAAAGACTGGCACAATGCAGGCACTAAATTGCAAAAGCAAAATGTGTTTGACGATTTTATTGCCGCAGCTGAGTATTTAAAAGATAAAAAGTACACGTCTAAAAAGCGCTTAGCACTTCGCGGTGGCTCTAACGGTGGTTTGTTAGTTGGCGCAGTGATGACGCAGCGCCCAGACCTATTCCAAGTTGCTCTACCTGCAGTAGGTGTACTTGATATGCTGCGCTACCATACATTTACTGCCGGCGCTGGCTGGGCATACGACTACGGCACCAGTGAGCAAAGCAAAGAAATGTTTGAATACATTAAAGGTTACTCACCACTTCATAATGTAAAAGCAGGTGTTGAGTATCCAGCGACTATGATCACAACTGGCGATCATGATGACCGAGTTGTTCCTTCGCATTCGTTTAAGTTTGCCGCTGAGCTTCAAGCAAAGCAAACGGGTAATAATCCAATGCTTATTCGCATAGAAACCAATGCTGGGCATGGTGCAGGTACACCAACGAGTAAAACAATTGAGCAGTACGCTGATATATTTGGTTTTACGTTATACAACATGGGCGTAGAGTCGTTATAAAAGCGCTTTAACAAAATAGCTAACTTTAATAGCTGAGCAAAAAGGCCGAGTAAATTAAATTTACTCGGCCTTTTCAATGTTAGCAGTTAGCAGTTAGCTACTGCATAGGTGAAAACAATCGTTGGTATGTTTTATAGGCGTACTCGTCGGTCATTCCACTCAAATAATCGCAAATTATACGCATCCCTTGGTTTTGCTTTTGCGCTTCTATGTATTGTGCTTGTGTTGTTTCGGGCAATAAACGCAGCGGATCGCTAGCAAAAGCGGTAAATAACTCTATTAGCAAATTTTGACCTTTAAATTCTATTTGCTGCATTTCGGGGTCACGTATTAAACGTTGAAACACAAAATGCTTAAGTATTTGCAATACACTGTCGTATTGGGCATCTAATTTAGCGGTGTACTTTAAAATAGGGCATTCAAAGTTATCGTTTTGAATATCCAAATGTATATGAATAATAAAGGTATTAACCAGCTCACCTATGGCATCTTTTCGCTCATAATCATTTTTTGAAAACAAGCGCTGGGTCAGCGATTCAAGCATGGCGTTTAGCCAGTCAAAGTTTAGTGCTTTTAAATGGGGCAGAGCATGGGTTTGCCAATCGTCTAATGTGAGTACGTGGGTTGCAATGGCATCTTCTAAGTCATGTACCGCGTATGCTATATCGTCGGCATGTTCCATTATGGCGCTGTCGAGCGATTTATACGTTGTTTTAGCGCGGTACTTATCAATAGCGGCATGGTTACCTAGCAATGTTTTATCGTTTTGACTCAGTGGTTCTACTATCCAATTGAATATGGCTGCATCGTCGTTGTATAACCCTTTGGCAGGGCGCCAATCATCTGCTTTTATAAATGCACGACCGGTTGTGGCATCGGGAATGGTATGCCAAAGCGTATTAATAAACGCGGGGTATTTTATAAAACCTAATAAAGTACGACGAGTTAGGTTCATACCGTGCCCATTACTATAGGGCTCAAGTTTTGCAACTATGCGCAGTGTTTGTGCGTTACCTTCAAAACCACCGTGATCGCGCATCATGTAATTTAGCGCTATTTCACCACCATGACCAAAAGGCGGATGGCCAATATCGTGCGCCAAACACAGTGTTTCTAGCAGTCCAGTTGATGGAAAGTGCGTAAAGTCGCTATGTTGCGCTTTTAAATGGCGCAATATGCCGGTACCAATTTGCGATACTTCTAAAGAGTGGGTAAGGCGAGTGCGGTAAAAATCGTTTAGGCCAATACCCATAATTTGGGTTTTAGCTTGCAAACGCCTAAATGCTGCGGCATGAATAATACGCGAACGGTCGACCTGCCACGGCGAGCGGTTATCGTTAGGACGATGTTTATATTGCTCTATTATTCGGCTTTGCCATTGTTTATCCATACTGCTTACTCACACATAGTTAATATTATTAAACTTTGCTCAGTATACCCATGGACTTATAAATTGCGAATGAACAAATGCACTACATAGGCTCTGTTTTATCTAAAACCCAAATCCACTGCTGAAAATTCAACCGTAAAAGGTCATCAAATCCCAGTTATTCGCGTTTATAAAGTGGCTTAGGTATAATGCGCCTTCGTATGCTTGTGTATTAACCATGCATAGTTGTTGTTTCAAAGAGAGAATACATGTTAAAAACGATTTTTAAGCTTTTACTAACCGTGTTTTTTGTATGGGCGCTTGCATATCCGTTTATACAAAATGATGATGTTGAACTAGATGAACAAACGTCAGAACAACCAAAAAAAGTGAAGAAAAAAGAAAAACCATTACATAATGTAAAACTGCCAAAGTTTTCAGAATTTAGTGATGTTAAAGAAAAAAAACATGCATTTTTTAGCTTTATTCGTCCGCACGTTGAAGCCGAAAACAAAAAAATATTACAGCAACGCGCTAAGCTTGAAATAGCACGCATGATGCTACAAAACGAATTACCTTTAGAAAAAAAGCAAAGCAAAGATATTGCAGCAATATTAAAGTCGTACGGCTTACCAACCACCATTGATACGCTAATACTTACGCAAGCACTACGCCGTGTTGATATAATCCCTAAAGAATTAGCGCTTATGCAAGCTGCAAATGAATCGGCGTGGGGCACATCGCGTTTTGCACGTATTGGCCTTAACTTTTTTGGTCAGTGGTGTTACACAAAAGGTTGTGGCATGGTACCAAAACGCCGTAATACTGGAGCTGCACACGAAGTTGCTGCGTTTAAATCGGTAAGAGCTGCTATAAACTCTTATTTTAAAAACATAAATACGCATCCTGCTTATAAAGATTTGCGCGCAATACGTGAAAACTTACGTCTTGAGCAAAAACCAATTTTAGCGACTGAACTTACACATGGTTTAATGTCTTACTCTGAGCGCGGTGAAGCGTATATAGAAGAGCTAAACACGATGATTAGCCAAAATAGAGCCTACTTTGATGAATAAATACATTTTTAATTGCACCAACGCCATTGCGTTAGTGCTGCTGGGCATGAGTGCATTTAATGTTAATGCAAGAGAATTTGTTATGTCGTATGACGGTTTTTATGACCGATTAAAAGTTGTTAACAAAGGCGACTTCCAATATGCGCGAGTTAATTTTTATATAAGTGATATAGCAACTAATGAAGCGTGTGCCATTAAAAGCGGCACTATTTTAACTGAAAGAAACGAGTACCCGCTTAACTTCACCGATAAAGCACAGCTATTATTACCGTTCGATAAGCAACTTGATACAGATAAAGCCGTCATTGTGGTGCAGCCACAAAATCCAGATCATGATTGCCAATTAAAACTTCAAATAGAAGCAAACGAACTTGAAGATTTAACATTTTCAAAGCAGTCGTTATATACCATTAACGAAGAACTTGATGAGCTGTTAACTGATTTATCGGGCTTTTTTGTAAGTAAATTAATGTGGTTTTTATTACCAGAGCAAAAGGGCGTAGCAGTTACATTTAAAAGCCCAATGCAATTTGATGATAAGAGCATAACGTGTGAAAAGTCAGTGTGTTATTTTGCAGTTGAAGATAGCTGGGAAGATGATAGCGCAGTGCTTGGCGATATATCGAACGTTATTAAAGTAACGCCTTGGATTGTTAAGTAGCTCACATACAAAAAGCGGCATTTAGCCGCTTTTTTTGTACCAAAATCAGTACTCTTTTTTAGTCTTTGGTTTTTATTTAATAAGTGGTGCTGATGAATCGCGCTGCATTAAAGTAGGTTCAAAAAAGCGATTTATAACGAGGTTTTTATTTTGATATACGTCTTTAAGCACTAATTTAGCTGCCATTTCGCCCATTTTCCCGACCGGATTATCTATGGTCGTGAGTGTAGGGTATAGGTAGTTTGCAAAAATAACGTTATCAAATCCAACAATCGATAAATCAATTGGTAAGTTATAACCGTGCTCTCGTGCATACTTCATGGCACCGGAAGCCATTTCGTCATTGGCGCATACCAGTGCAGTAAAGCTAAGTTTTTCATCAATAAAATGTTTTAAGCCTTTACTACCGCCAGTTTCGTTAAAGTCGCCAATATAATAAAGCGTAGGATCAAATTTAACACCAGCCTCTGTGAGTGCTTGTTTGTGACCTTCAAGTCTATTAAATGCATCGGCTTTAAACTGCGGGCCTGCAATATACGCTATTTGTGTATGGCCTTGATTTAATATCGATTTAGTGGCTAGGTAACCACCTAATTGATTATCTAGGCTGATACAGTTGTCTTTTAGTTGCTCTACGTAACGGCTCATTAAATAAACGGGTGTAGAGCCTTGGCTTAATTTTATTAGGTAGTCGTCTGAGACGGCTTCAACGTGCAAAATAATGGCATCGCAGCGTCTGCTAATTAAAAACTCAATGCCTTCTTGTTCTTTGTCTTCTTCACTGTGTCCGGTGGTAATAATAACGTGTTTACCCGCAGCACGAAGCTCTGATTCAATACCTGCCATCATTTGGGCAAAGAAAGGACCATGTAACTCAGACACTAAAATACCGACACTGTTAGTACAGTTAGAGGCTAAAGATTGCGCTATTGAATTAGGCTTGTAGCCAAGCTGCGCCATAGCATCAAGCACTTTTTGTTTAGTTTTATCGCTTACACGGGTATTTTTGTTCATCACGCGAGAAACGGTGGCTAACGATACGCCCGCAAGCTCTGAGACTTGATAAATTGTTGCCATGTTATTTGTTCACTCGCTTATCCTTAACTACTTCGGCTAAATAATACCTTAGAGTATATATCTTAACTAGCTGTTAGTTTAGATTGAATATTTTCAACAACCTGATTAGTCAGTGTATATTTTTTCATTATGTAGGCAACAAATAATGAGCCAAAAGCAGGTAGTACAGTGAATGACAGTAAAATACCGTGTTGGGTATCAAGAGTTTGTACTGCATCGGCCTGATAACTGTAAAAAGATAACAACCAGCCTGCAATTGCGCCGCCTACCGCCACGCCCATTTTAATAAAAAATATGACGCCTGAATAAACTAAACCCGTAATGCGTACACCTGTTTTTTCATGCCCGTAATCTATGGTGTCGGCCATTTTGGCCCACAACAAAGGGGTTGCCATATCTAAAAAGAACTTCCATAAAATAAAGGCAGTAAATGCGAGTACTAATTGATCTTTACTAATAAAGTAGCTAAAACCACAAATAGCGGCAGCAATAACTTGTAAGCTTATATAGGCTTTTATTTTACAAAAGCGCTTTGCAAGTGGTTGAGCTAAAGCACACCCTAGCATGCTTGCTGCAACGCCTAGTGTCATAAATAAGGTGATTAGATCGTCTCGACCTAAATAGTATTTTACGTAGTAAACAGCAAGCGTAAGCCTTAATACTTGACCGGTAAGTAAAAAAAACGCAGCTAAGCAAAGTGTTCGCCATTGATCGTTTTTAATTAATGCTTTAATACTTTGGGCAAAAGGAATGTTTTGCTCTTTTGGCTGTTGTATACGCTCTTTTGTGCCTAAAAAACAAAGTAAAAAAAGTACAAAGCCTAAAATGCTCATTGCAGTCATGGTGTATTGATAGCCCTTAGCAGCATCGCCTTGGCCAAAGTACTCAACCATTGGCATAGTACAACCCGCTACTATTACGCCGCCTAACATACCAAATACAAACCGGTAAGACTGAATAGTCACGCGCTCTTTTACATCTGCAGTAAGTACACCGCCCAATGCACAATAAGGAATATTGATAGCGGTGTAAGCCACCATAAGTAGTGTGTAAGTAGTAAAGGCATAAATTATTTTATCGGTGCCTTCTAAATCAGGCGTAGTAAACGCTAAAATACTAATAATGGCAAAAGGAAGTGAAAGCCAAAGTAGGTAGGGGCGAAAGTGCCCCCAGCGCGTATGTGTTTTGTCAGCAAGGTTGCCCATTAATGGGTCGGTTACGGCATCAAAAATACGTACTGCTAAAAACATAGTACCGACAACAGCGGGTGATAAACCCACTACGTCTGTGTAGTACAGCATTAAAAACATCATAACTGTTTGAAAAATGATATTACTGGCGGTGTCGCCTAAGCCATACGCTATTTTTTCTTTTACACTGACCATGATTATTTATCCCGCTTTATACTTGTTTTTAGTTATGGGTATGCTCTTATCTTTTAGAGATGAGTTCTTTATAAGCTAAGCCACTTTTTTTAATAGTGCGTTGCTGGGTTTTATAATCTACATACACAATACCAAAACGTTTTAAATAGCCTTCAGCCCATTCAAAGTTATCCATTAGACTCCAAGCAAAGTAGCCATGTATAACAACACCTTGTTCAATTGCATTATGAACCGCGTTTAAATGAGTATTATAATAACTTAAACGGTCTAAGTCGTTAACTGCACCATTATTATACGTATCGGGCATTGCTGCACCATTTTCGGTTATATAAATAGGCGGTAAGGTGTATGTTTTATTAAGCGATACGAGCAAGTCGGTGAACGATTGCGGGTAAATTTCCCACCCCATATCAGTTAGCGGGCCCGTAGGTGAAATAGGCTCATAAATGTCAGCAGGGTGCGCTTTATAAACTTGGCGGGTATAAAAGTTAATACCTAAGTAATCAATTGGCTGAGAAATTAATTCCATATCACCTGGGTGTATTTCTGGTAAATGATCCTCAGGTAGTTGGTTAATTATATCAGGGTATTTACCGTCCATTATTGGTTTCATGTACCACTGATTTAAATAGTCATCAGCGTATTTTGCACTGTCTATGTCTTGTTGAGTATCTGTAAGCGGGTAGGCGGGTGTAAAGTTAAGCACAATGCCGTTTTGAGTATCAGGCGATGTTTTATTTAGCACGTTCATAGCCAGACCATGAGCGAGTAATAAGTGATGAGCTGCTTTTTTACCATACTGCTTGCCTACTAGACCTGGGGCATGTATGCCAATTTCGTAACCCAAAAATGCGCTGCAAAAGGGTTCGTTTAATGTAGCGTAAGAATACACTCGTGTTCCAAATGCGTTAGTAATTAGTTCTACGTACTGCTCAAATGCATAAGCTGTTTTTCTGTTAAGCCAGCCGCCTTCATCTTCAAGGTGTTGCGGTAAATCCCAGTGATACAAAGTAACAAAGGCTTTTATATTTTTTCGTTTTAGCTCATCTAAAATATCAGTATAAAACTTAACGCCTACAGGATTTAACTTTCCGTCTTGAGTCATAACGCGAGGCCATGAAATAGAAAGCCTGTAAGCATCAACACCTAGAGACTCTATTAAATCTATGTCTTGTTGCCAATTGTTGTAATGATCGCAGGCAATATGACCATGTGAATTATCAGCAATTTTACCTGCAGTACTACAAAAGGTATCCCAAATACACGGTAAGCGATGCTCATACCCGCCCTCTATCTGAAATGATGCTGTTGCTACACCATAAACAAAGTCTTTTGTTAATAGAGGTGAATTAAATGGTAATGATATTTTTGTCATTGGTTACAAACCTTTTTGAGAACTTAATTGCACGCTTAGCGCCTATTTTTACTGACTTTCAGCGGTTACAAAACATTATTAAAAATAAAAGTTGTTGAAATATGTAACATGTTCGTATTTAATTAGCCGTGAAAGCGCTTACATTTTTAGATTAATGTTAATTAATCTTCAGGTCAACTCTTTAATACTGCGCCTTAGCGGGGTTTGTATTAATTACTTACTGAAGATCAATTTATAATAATAAATTGCGGAGAGCACATGGCTAGTTCAGCACCACTGACATCACACACACAGTCGCAAAACCACCAAGATAAAAACTATGGTTTTGCACTTACATCTTTAACTTCACTATTTTTTATGTGGGGTTTTATTACCTGCTTAAATGATATTTTGATTCCGCATTTAAAAGCGGTTTTCGATTTAACTTATGTTCAAGCAATGCTTGTGCAGTTTTGCTTTTTTGGCGCTTACTTTTTAATGTCACTCCCTAGTGGATACATTGTTAAAAAGCTTGGTTATAAAAAAGGAATCGTGGTTGGTCTTTTAATTGCGGCAGTAGGGTGTATCTTATTTTACCCAGCAGCGTCTTTACATAGTTACTCTGTATTTTTATTCGCTTTATTTGTACTTGCCAGCGGCATAACGTTATTGCAAGTATCTGCTAATCCTTACGTAAGTTTGTTGGGCTCACCAAAAACTGCGTCATCTCGACTTACGCTTACCCAAGCTTTTAATGCATTAGGTACCACTGTTGCGCCATCATTTGGTGCTCTGTTAATTCTAGACT
The DNA here is from genome assembly GCF_014164415.1 of Pseudoalteromonas sp. SG43-1. Taxonomy (NCBI): domain Bacteria; kingdom Pseudomonadati; phylum Pseudomonadota; class Gammaproteobacteria; order Alteromonadales; family Pseudoalteromonadaceae; genus Pseudoalteromonas; species Pseudoalteromonas sp. SG43-1. The sequence goes on from NZ_JACJFD010000005.1 coordinate 19,315, forward strand.
CAGCGTCAGAAGCCTTTTTAACACCGGCTCAAAATGCAGAGTCAGTTCAACTTCCTTACCTCCTTTTAGCTGCAATGCTTATTTTACTAGCCGGTATTTTTGCTTGGCTTAAATTACCAGACATTATGAGCGAGCAAAAAGCAGAAGCCGAAAAATCAGAGGCAATTGAAGGCAGTGCTTGGCAGTATCGCCATCTTGTATTAGGTGCTGTGGGTATATTTATGTATGTAGGCGCCGAGGTGGCAATTGGTAGCTTTTTAGTAAGCTTTTTAGCACAAGAAAATATAGCAGGGCTAAAAGATAATGTTGCAGCTCATTACATCACTTATTATTTTGGTGGTGCTATGGTTGGACGTTTTATTGGTGCTGCTGTAATGCAAAAACTACCCGCAGGTAAAGTACTTGGCTTTAACGCAACCATGGCTATTATTTTAGTCATTATTGCCATGAGCACGTCGGGTCAATTAGCAATGTGGTCAATACTATTGGTTGGTTTATTCAATTCGATTATGTTCCCAACTATTTTTAGTTTAGCGTTAAATGGACTTGGTAAGCATACCGCTCAAGGCTCTGGTATTTTGTGTTTGGCGATTGTAGGTGGTGCAATAGTGCCACTTTTACAAGGTGCGCTTGCTGATAGTGTGGGTGTTCAACTTTCGTATGTTTTACCTATTTTATGTTACATATTTATTGTTTTTTACGGCCTACGAGGCAGCAAACCAGTATTAGTGAAGGAGCCATCATAATGAAAACGACTTTTAAACTTAATGCATTAGCAATTGCAACGTTAGTAGGAAGTGTTACTGCACTAAGCGGATGTACTAACGAAAGCAATGTTGAAAAAGTAAATGTTGAAGCGCAATCAAAGCTTGAGAAAATTTGGCCAAAGCTTTCAATTGCAGTGAAAAAAGACCCAGCTATTGAAGCTCGAATTGTCACGTTTTTAGAAAATATGACGCTTGAGCAAAAAGTAGCGCAAATGATTCAACCAGAAATTCGTGATATTACCGTTGAAGACATGCGTAAATATGGTTTTGGCTCTTACCTCAATGGCGGTGGTGCTTTTCCTAATGGCGATAAGCATGCAACGCCAGAGGATTGGGTTGCACTTGCAGAAAAAATGTATCAAGCATCTATTGATGACTCAGTGGACGGCAGCAAAATTCCAACTATGTGGGGCACCGATGCAGTACATGGGCATAATAACGTAATTGGCGCGACACTTTTTCCACATAACATTGGTTTAGGCGCAGCTAATAACCCAGATTTAATAGAGCAAATAGCGTCTATTACCGCAGTAGAAGTAATGGCTACGGGGATAGATTGGGTATTTGCACCCACTGTAGCAGTAGTACGAGACGACCGTTGGGGCAGAACGTACGAAGGCTATTCTGAAGATCCAAAAATTGTTCACGATTACTCAGCAGCGATTGTAAATGGATTGCAAGGTAAAGCCGATGGCGACTTTTTAAGTGATAAGCGCGTTATTAGCACGGTTAAGCACTTTATAGGCGATGGCGGCACCGTTGATGGAGATGATCAGGGAAATAATATAGACAGCGAGCAATCGCTATTTGATATTCATGCCCAAGGTTACGTAGGTGGTTTGTCGGCGGGTAGTCAATCTGTTATGGCGTCTTTTAATAGCTGGAATGGCGTTAAAAATCACGGCAATAAATACTTACTTACAGATGTATTAAAAACACGTATGGGTTTTGATGGTTTTGTAGTGGGTGATTGGAACGGCCATGGGCAAATTAAAGGCTGTACTAACGAAAGCTGCCCAGAAGCGGTAAATGCTGGCCTTGATATTTTTATGGTGCCAACAGGCGCGTGGAAGCCGCTATATGAAAATACAATTGCACAAGTAAAAGCAGGTAAAATAAGTATGAGCCGCATTGATGATGCGGTTGCACGTATTTTACGCGTTAAGTTACGCGCTGGGTTATTTGAAAAACCAAGTCCGGCTAAGCGTTTGTACTCGGGTAAAACAGAGCTTATTGGCGCGCAAGCGCATCGCGAAGTAGCACGCCAAGCTGTGCGCGAATCGCTTGTATTACTTAAAAATAAAAATAACCTATTACCTATCGCAGCTAATCAACGCGTGCTTGTTGCAGGTGATGGTGCCGATAACATAGGTAAACAGTCGGGTGGTTGGAGTATTACGTGGCAAGGGACTAATAATAAAAATGCAGATTTCCCAGGAGCAACGTCAATTTACAAAGGGCTTGAAGAGCAAATATCTGCAGCAGGTGGAAGTGTTACTTTAAGTGCTGATGGTACGTTTGAACAGCGTCCTGATGTTGCCATTGTTGTATTTGGTGAAGAACCTTACGCAGAAGGGCACGGCGATAAAGATAACCTTGAGTTTGAGCGCGGAAATAAAAAGTCATTAGCACTTTTAAGCTCGTTAAAAGAGCAAGGCATCCCTGTTATATCTGTGTTTATTTCTGGTCGCCCTATGTGGGTGAACAGCGAACTTAACGCATCTGATGCGTTTGTAGCTGCATGGTTACCAGGTACAGAAGGTGCGGGTATTGCTGATGTGTTATTAAAAGCGGCAGACGGCACCATCCAAAATAACTTTAAAGGTAAGCTATCGTTTTCTTGGCCTAAATCGGCGGTACAAACTGCGGTTAATAGAGGCGATGAAAATTACGATCCATTACTTCCTTATGGTTTTGGTTTAACGTATGGCGATAAAAACGTGCTAGCTGACGACCTTGATGAAGACTCTAAACTTGATAACTCAGGGCTTACGAGTATGGATATACTTGTTGGTGCACCTGTAGCACCATGGCGCTTATTGTTAAAATCGGGCGATGAGCTTTTAGATGTATCGAGTAGTACCCATGAATTTGGTGCAATTAAATACCGTACTGAGGACAAAACAGTACAAGAAGACGCGCGCCAATTTAACTTCAGCGGTGCAGAAAAAGCTAGTGCTGAAATAGTAACAAGCTTTGCAGAAGATACCATTGCCTACGTCGAAGCAAACAGTGTGATTAGCTTTGATATTAAATTAAACGAGGCACTAACGAGCGATGTAGCCCTTGCTATGACTTGTTCTGGTGAGTGTGGTGCAAGCATTGATTTAGCAAACGTAGTTGATAAAACTATTGAAAATAAATGGCAGTCAGTATCAATCGATTTAGGTTGTTTTGCTGATAAGGGTGTTAATTTTGCAAGCCTAACAAGCCCATTTAGCTTACACAGCAATGGTAAAGCATCAATTTCTGTAGCTAATATTCAGTTTGTACCAAATAAAGCGGACGAGGCTACGCTGTCTTGTAAGTAGTTTATTAACTCTATTGTGTGTATACCAAAGCCCTTCTAATGAAGGGCTTTTTTTATGGATAGATGTTAGCTAGATAAAATATGGTAGTTTAAATATAGTTGTTTTTAATGCGCTTATAAGTCACTTAAAAGCAATTAACTTTTCGTGAGTAAGTTTTTTTCATCAAAGGTTACTACTTTGTCTCGGCCAGTTTCTTTAGCTAAGTAAAGGCGTTTATCGGCATAAGCGAGCAGTTCTTTTATAGTTGCATTCCCATTAATTGCATTACTTACCCCAGCGCTTACGGAAAGTTTTATATGCTGATTTTCATGATAAAAAGCTTGAGTGCTTATATTCTTTCTTAATAGCTCAGCATCACTTTTTGCTGCACCAAGGGTGTAATCAGGTAGTAAAATGGCAAATTCTTCTCCGCCAATTCTGGCACTAATACCTACATTTAAAAATTGCTCTTTAATAAAGTGAGATATCCACTTAATTGCGTGGTCGCCCGCTTCGTGACCAAACTGATCGTTTACACGTTTAAAAAAATCAATATCGAGCAAAATAACAGACACATTTTTGTCTATATTTTTAGGATCACTTAGTGCTTCTTTACTTTTTGTAAAAAAGCCACGGCGATTAAGTAATTGGCTTAAAGTATCGGTGTTAGCAAGGCTTGAAAGTGTATGCTCTGTATTAGAAGCCAGCAGGTATGGCAATATTAGTGCGCTACAAGTGGCCAAAATTAAATGACTACTTAAGATAAGTTGCAGTGGCTCTATGTAGTTTGGCGAATTAATACTAAAAATAGATATTGCCAATAGTGTTGTTTGTATGAGCATTAAAATGCTGTGAATTGAAAAACAAACTATCAGCGCTTTTTTTTGCAAAGTGGCTACAAAGTTCATCTGCTTAATAATATATGCGGAATATAGGTATAAAACCGAAATAATTAAGCTTGTCAGCATTTGCCCTGCAGGGTCTGAATATATGGGTAATAAAGCAACCCCCGTTAATCCAAGGAGACAATAAAGAGGTTTTAAGTTTAGTGCCTTACTGTGCTTATATTTATTTAACCCAATAATAATTAATAATGGACTTAGTAATATAAAAATATCAGCCAAATAGTGTGTAATAAAAGGCGCGTCTATTACTAACTTTAAACAGGCAAGTAACTCGGCAAATGCAAAGGTAATGCATGCTAGGCCAAATAATAAAAATGATGTTTGTTTTTTAAAGTTATGTACGGATAAAAAAAACAAGCCTATTAATACGTTAAGAATAAAAGAGAGACTGATCACAGTAGGCAGGTGTAGCATTTAAGATTCTCTTTTATTAAAGATAGGCGTGGTTGGTGTGGAAAACTTGCTGATTATTATGTATTAATGTTTAAAGGTCAATATGGGTAAAAAGTAGTAATTTACCCATATATCTAATTTGAAAGGGATTTTAACTGAACGAATATTAACGCCCGCTAAACCAAGCTCTCTAAAGCCGATTTTATATCAGGATGATGAAAACGATAATTGTTAACGAGTGCCTTTTTAGGGATTACAAATTGCCCCGTTGTTAGTAAGTCTGACATTTCACCCATTAATAGTTTAAGTACTGGGGTTGGCATAGTGATAAATGCAGGTCGAGAGAGCGCCTCGCCTAAGCTTTTACTAAATTGAGCATTGCTTACAGGGTTGGGTGCTGTTGCGTTAACAGGGCCTGATATTTCTGGGTGTTTAATAATAAAGAGTATTAGCTGAATCATATCGTCGATGTGTATCCACGACATGCCTTGCTCGCCATTACCAATCGGGCCACCCAGGCATAATTTAAAAGCAGGTAACATTTTTCCAAGTGCACCTCCTTTTTTAGCTAAAACAATACCCGTTCGCAAAAGGCATACTCTGGTTTGTTCTGATTGGGCGAGTAGTGCTGCATTTTCCCAGTCTTTACAAAGCTGGTGGCTAAATTCATCGTGTGGGCGTTCAAAAGTTTCATCAATAGGATTACTATTTTGTCGACCATAAAAACCAATTGCACTGCCAGATATAAAAGTATGCGGGGGTATACTACAGGCTTTAATCGCTTGACTAATTTGCTGTGTAATATCAATACGACTGTTTCGTATTATTTGCTTTTGTTTGTCGCTCCAGCGTTTATTTACAATCGGCTCGCCAGCGAGATTAATAACGATATCAACAGTGTTAAAGTCAACATCACTAATGTCACTTACGGCTTTAACTTTGTGGCCTAATAATACGTTTGCTTTAGTTGGATTGCGGCTAAGTACAGTAACAGTATTATGATGAAGTAAAAAAGGGCATAAGTGCTTACCAATTAATCCGGTCGCGCCAGTTATAAATATATGCATTATTCATCCTTACAATAAAATAGAAGCAAGTGATTAAAAAACATACTCACTAGCAAACAGCTTTGCAAATTTATACGTAAAACAGGCTTTTATGATCACTTCGTAATTATTTCATTTAATTACCTTTTGCCTTACACTGGGACGATATAGTTAATAAAAGGATTAATAAATTGGCAAGTTTAACTGGAGTAAATAAAAGCTTAATAGTTTTTGCTTCCTTAGTAGTGGTCCTCGCTGGAATAAAAGCCGCGAGTGTAATTATTATTCCGTTTATTTTGGCGGCATTTATTGCCATTATTTGTAACCCGCTTATCAAGTTTTTTGCGCGCTACAAAATTCCTAAAGGCATTGCAGTTATGTTGGTCGTGCTGATTATAGTTGGCTTAGGGGTAAGCCTTGGCGGGCTTGTAGGGCAATCTATCAACGACTTTTCTCAGCAGCTTCCTGAGTATAAAACACAACTTAAAGAAGAGTTTGTGTGGCTGGTCGATTTAGCATCTCAATACAACATACTGATCAATAAAGATCAGTTAATTAATATGTTCGACCCTGGCAAAATGGTTGATGTGGCCACTAATATGCTCACTGGGTTAGGTGGCGTAATGGCAAACATGTTTTTAATTATTTTAACGGTTGTTTTTATGCTGTTTGAAGGGCCAATGCTGAGCAAGAAAATACATATGGCACTTGAAGACCCTGATAGTAAAATGAAGCAAATTGACCGCTTTTTAGAATCTATTAATTCATACTTGGCAATTAAAACGCTAGTAAGTTTAGGGACGGGTATTATTGCTGCGTTTTACTTATGGATTTTAGACGTTGACTACTTTGTGCTTTGGGGCGTGTTGGCATTTATGTTCAATTACATTCCAAATATAGGTTCAATTATTGCGGCTGTACCAGCTGTATTACTTGCCCTTATTACTCAAGGCCCATTAGTGGCAGGACTTGTTGCTGCAGGATATTTAACAATAAATACGGTAATGGGTAATATTGTAGAGCCTAAATTTTTGGGTAAAGGGCTGGGTCTTTCAACGTTAGTGGTGTTTTTATCATTAATATTTTGGGGCTGGTTATTAGGTACTGTGGGTATGCTTTTATCTGTACCATTAACAATGATTGTAAAAATAGCCCTAGAAGCCAGTGCAGAAGGCAAGTGGGTTGCCACTTTATTGGGCAGTGGTGAAGACGTTACTAAAAATAACTAACATTTATAACCATCAAGGGCTGTAAAATTAAAACCCTTGATGGTTAAGTTATCAATAAATACAGGGCTATTAATTAATAAACGATTTAATAGCGTCATCCACTGCGTATATTGCGCCTTCTAAATATCCTGCTTCTTGTTTTGCAAACTCACTCGCTACAAAATGAATATTAAGGTTACTTAATTGCTCTTCCAAGTTTGAAAAATCAAATTCTGGGTGCTGTGAAGGCTGAGTTTGATCGTCTTTATTAGCTACAAATTTATCCTCTGCCCAGTCTTTAATAAAGTATCCGGTTGCCTTTTCAGCATCCTTACCATAAAAGTAGCTGAGCTGTTGGGCACAGGCTTGAATTAATTGCTCTTGAGTTACTTGGTTTCGTGATAAGTAGGGCACACCTATAAAGCCAAATAATGCGGCGTAATTACTATCCTCAGCACTGGCATCGTGAATCTCGACCATAGGGCCTACGCGGCTAAAGCTTTGCCCAGATAAGTTTTTATCACGCCAAAATGCATGTTCAAAAGTAGCTATAAACTTGGCTTGTCCTGCCATCCATGTAGGTACGCTGCTAAGGCGGTTTATGAGTGTTGGAGTCGCCCATAGTTCAGGTGTTAAATGCGTTGTAACCATACGAGGAGGAATTGCTGAAATTAATTTGCCAGTAGTAAAGTGCTTTATATTGCCTAAGTGATTAACCGTAATTAGCCAGTTATTATCACCTTTTTTAAGCTCAGTGACATGATGTTCTAATAATATTGAATCAGGATTAAGTTTCTCATATAAGGCAGTTATTAAGGTATTCATGCTGTGTTTGAGTCTAAATAGTTGCATATCTCCAGCACCTGCAATTTGTTGAAGTTGTTTGAAGTTAGGTGCTTGATATAACACATCACCTTTATGGTATTGCTCAAATATACTTAAGTTGAGTGACTTTATTAGCGCTTGAATTTTTGGTTGGTGGGGAAATATCCACGTAGGACCCAAATCAAAACTAACATCGTTATTTATTGGTGATTGCGCGGCAAAAATTCGGCCACCTAATTGCGATTTAGCTTCTAATAATAAGTACTCAATATTAAGTAGTTGTAATTTATACGCACTGTATAAACCAGCAAGTCCGCCACCTATAATAATTACTGGTTTGGTCATCTGTTTATCCATTAGTTTTTAGCAATCTACTAGTAGGTAGTTTGTTTTGGTATGAATAAATTGTCAAGTAAGCTATAGGGAGTGAGTAAAGAAACGTAACTAGTTTAGTGTGCTTAAGTTACGTCAAAATGGGTGTTTTAGTGATTCTGTAAATTGATTTATAAGCTCAATTTCACACAGTTTATAGCTAATGGCTGCGGTTGTCGCATTAGGAAGTTTTATTAAGTAACGCCATTGGCAGGCGCTCTCAAGGTACTTTTCATTATTTTTAATGCTGCGCATAAATAACGGCAGCACTTGCGTATTGCCTGTGCTTTCTTGTGACTTAGTTAGCTCATATTTACGCTTTTGTATCCAACTGCCTTGTGCTTGTTTTGCTTTATCAATTTGGCTATCTAGGCATTGAATATATCGCTTAGCTTCATCGGTTGTTGCTTTAGCGGCTAAAGTACATGCTTCATCTGCAAAGCTGTATTGGCTTGAAGCTAATAACACAATGGCAGTTAGTTTTAATAAATAGTTACTTTTTGTCATTGTAATTAAACTCTAAAATAAATTGAGCGCCGCCTAAGTTATCAGCTTCTGTAATGGTAAGTGTACCGCGATAGGACTTAACCAAGTCAGATACAATTGCCATCCCTACGCCGTGTCCGCTTTCGTATGTATCCAGACGAGTACCCCGTGTAAGTAGGGATTCACGTTTGTCCTCTGGCACGCCAGGACCATCATCGCTAATTCCAATACATAAAGTTTTGCTTTGAATAACTTGTATTGCTACTTGTGAGCGACACGCTTTACAGGCGTTATCAATCAAGTTACCGAGTAATTCCATTAAATCTGTTTGATCGCCTAAAAAATAATCTTTTTCGGTTACAGTGCAGCTAAAAATAATATCTTTATCACGATATACTTTTGCCATAGCACTGAGTATTGAATCGAGTACTGGCTTAATAGGGGTTTGTTTTTTCCACGTGTCTGATGCGCCCGTTGCAGCACGTTTTAATTGGTGCTCGATCATCACATTAATGCGGTCGAGTTGTTCTTGTGCATCGGCATCGTTTGCCAATGGACTTGATTTTAATACAGCAAGCGGCGTTTTGAGTGCATGAGCAAGATCGCTCAATGAGGCTCTATAGCGTTCTTTTTGGCGTTGTTGCGACTCAAGTAGCAAGTTTAGATCTGCTTTTATTGTTTGCAGCTCTACTGGGTAGAGGCCTTTAATTTCTTGAATATCGCCTGATTCAATCGCTTTTATTTCTTTATCGAGTCGTTGGAGTGGGCGAGCGCTCCAAATGAAACCAATCGCCATCAGGCCTGCGATTGCAATCCCCATGATAAACATCCAATCTACAAGGGTTTGCTTAAAGCCATCCATTAAACGAAGTAGAGCGTCGTTACGTTTAACTAATATAAAGCGAGCTTGTTCTGATTGATCTATGTTATTTAAAATTACAGTCAGGCTAAGTTGCCAGTACGCGGTGTTATTATACTCCACGCGCCTGAAATCGGCAGCACCGGCTTTGGTTTCTATTTGTTGAGGTACATAGTTTAAGTTTACAGCCGATTCTGAGTTCCAAACAGGATCATCATCGCGGTAAATCATAGCGTAGGTATCTGAATTTAATCTGTTTAACTCAGGCGCTAAAATAGTGCTGGGCATAATAATACCATGCTCAGTAAAGTCGACTTCAGATATTAGCGAGTAAAGCTGTGCTTCGAGAGTTTTTTCAGTCGCATCAACAAGTGAAGCGTAATACGCTTTGCCAATTGAATAAAATAAGATAGGGAGCGCGACTAATAAAACAAAGACAAGGATAAATCCTTGCCTTATTTTTAACGATATTTGCGGTATTACCACTGGCTTTTAAGCCTGTAACCACGCCCACGTAGTGTTTCTACTGGGTTTAGTACGCCTTCAGGGTCAAGCTTTTTACGCAAACGTAGTACAAATACTTCAATTACGTTTGAATCAAGGTCGAAATCTTGGTCGTAAATGTGCTCAGTCAGTTCTGATTTAGAAATTACTTTTTGCGGATTTACCATTAAGTATTCAAGTACTTTATATTCGTAAGCTGTCAGGCTAAGTTCTTTGTCATCAACCCATACTTGTTGTGAACGTGTATGGATTTTAATTGGACCTGCAGTCATTTCTGGATTTGCTTTACCAGCACTGCGACGAATTAATGCATTACAACGGGCAATAAGCTCTTCAACATGAAATGGCTTAGTAAGGTAGTCATCGGCACCTGCATCTAAACCTTCTACTTTATCTTGCCAGCGATCGCGCGCGGTTAAGATTAAAATAGGGATTGTAATGCCTTGTGCTCGTGCTTTATTAATTAGCTCAATACCGTCTATTTTAGGTAAACCTAAATCAACTACGGCCATATCAAGCGGGTATTCTGTAATGTGGAAAAGACCTGCTTCACCATCGTGGCATAAATCCACGCTGTAACGTTCTTTTTCTAAGGCATTACGTAGGTTATCTGCTAAATGTAAATCGTCTTCTATAACTAAAATTCGCATTTTTAATCCTTTTTCACTTCGCCGGTTTTTTTATTAATATGTAAATCAACGACGTGGCCGTCAGATTTGAGTATTCGTACGGTATAAAAATCTGTTTTTTCGGTAATTTTTAAGGTCTTACCGCCAATTGTTTTCTTTGCGAGTATTACGGCTTTCTTTTTGTCCACCTCAGCATGAGATGCTTGGGTGGCGGTTGCTGCTTGACTAAAGTTAGCTAAGCTAACACAAGCAATAAAACCGAGGCTTAATAATACGCGCATAATGGAAAACTCCTAGACCAGACTCACTTAGTTTAATTAACTAAGTTACTAAAATTCAAGTAAAAACGGTAAATTCGTTTTTATCCTGGTAATTTTAATTAAAAACCTGTGAACAAACCCTGAATTACAGTGCAACGCACGCTCTAGGGTTTAATACTTTTTAAGCAGGAAATACCTTTTTAAAAGGTTTAACAATTGTATTTTCATAGATGCCAGCGGCAACGTAAGGGTCTGCTGCTGCCCACTCTCGAGCTGCTTCAATTGATTCAAATTCAGCAACCACTAATGAACCGGTAAAACCTGCTTCTTGAGGATCTTCACTATCGACTGCCGGTAATGGACCGGCGGTAAGTAGACGGTTTTGTGAATCAAGCTCACTAAGGCGTGCTAAATGTGCCGGGCGTGCTGCTTTTCTAAGCTCTAAGCTGTTTTCAACGTCTGTTGAGTGAATCATGTACAACATAAGGAATCTCATAAAAATTGTTAAATTTGATTAACGCAATACTACCACAGCGTTGAAAATTGGTGAATTAAAAGCGTATTTACACAGGTTTACACTTCGATTTTATTTTTAAGCTGTAATTGCTTGAAAATCTCTGTGTAACACTGGTAGAGTCGCTGAAATATACAAAATAATAAAAAGGTTTTATGCATGAGCGAAAATAGAGAACGATTTAGTTCCCGCCTTGGATTCATAATGGCAGCGGCCGGTTCAGCTGTTGGTATTGGTAATTTAGTTGGTTTTCCGGTTTCTGCTACTAAAAATGGTGGTGGCGCATTCTTATTAATTTACGCTTTATTTGTCATATTCATTTGTTTACCAGTCATGATGGCTGAAATGGCAATGGGTCGTAACGCTCAAAAAGATCCACTTGGTTCGTACAAACTATTATCTAATAACGATAAAAAATGGAAGTTAGCTGGGTTTTTTGCGGTGCTTACACCATTTATGATTGCTGTATTTTATATGGTGATTACGGTTTGGATCTTTGGTTATTTAACGCAAACAGGCCTCGGTAATTTAGATTTACTTGCAGATCCTGGCCACTTTGGTGTTTTTATTAATAGTTACACTGTGTTTGGTTATATGGCTGTTGTGGTTATTATGGTGAACTTAATTTTGTTAGGTGGTGTTAAACAAGGCATAGAAAAAGCCGCCAAATTTTTAATGCCCGCTTTATTAGTTATGCTACTAGCTCTAGTTACTTATGTATTAACGCTTGATAACGCAATGGCCGGTGTTAAATACTATATTATTCCTGATTTTTCTAAAATGAATGCAAGTGTCTTAAATGGCGCATTAAGCCAAGCGTTTTTCTCGCTATCGCTGGGTATGGGTATATTAATGACTTACGCGTCGTACATTTCTAAAAAAGATGACATTGTAAGCAGTGCTAAAATGGTCGCTATTACTGACTCACTCGTTGCGTTTGTAGCGGGGCTAATGGTGTTGCCAGCGATATTTAGCTTTGACCCAAATACAGACCCATCAGCACTTTCTGATTCGTCCGTATCAATGATTTTTGTATACCTACCTAAAATATTATTAGCACTGCAAAATGATATTGGTTATGTAGGTGCGTCTATTGTTGCGTTCTCATTCTTCTTATTAGTATTTTTTGCAGCGATTACTTCACTTGTTTCAATAGTGGAAGTACCGACAGCAACACTAAGCGACCGTAAAGGTATTAGCCGTAAAAAAGCACTGGGCATCCTTACACTTTCAACCGGTGTACTTACTATTTTATGTACAATGTCGTTTGGTATGATTGACAGCCTTACATCTTTCACCAGTTATGGCGGCGTTAGTAAGAGCTTTTTTGATATTATTGTTGATGTATTTTACGACACAATTTTACCGCTTAATGGCTTAATGGTGTGTTTGTTTGTAATGTACCGCTGGAAAAAAGCACGCTTAACACAAGAGCTAAGCTTAGGTTCGCCTAATTATGCGGGAAGCTTGATGGAAAAGTACGTTAACTTTTCACTTTCAACGTTTATTCCTGTCATTCTAGCTGTAATATTTATAAATACAGTGGCGACTAAGTTTTTTGATTTAAAAATATTTGGTTTTTAATAGGCCTCTTTAAAAGCTTATTGAATAATATAATGCCGCTCAGTTAAGCTTAGCGGCATTTTTTATAGGCGTTTTTTACAGGTATCTGGTCTAACTATTATACCAACCTGCATAAATCTTTGATCAATTTAACGAATTAAATTGCACTATAACGTCGTTAAAAATTTTTTATTTAGAACAACTAGATACAAAAATTTTTGCCTAGTTCTAGCGTAATTTTCTTAACGTTAAATAGACCCCATATATAAGCAGATTGGTATTAAAGGGATTTAAAATGAATAAAATTATTATTGGGTTTGCTTTTGCTATTTCATCATTTGGCGCATTTGCACAAAGTACTGATGATTGGCCAGAAGGCGGTGCAATGCACACGGGCAATACTTATAATTTAGAGGGCAATAGATACAAAACTAAAATCAGTAAAATGATGGATGAGATCTACCCGCAACTAACTGATGATTACCAAGTAGATGCAGTTAAAGCGCAAATAAAAGCATGGGAGCAGTATATAGATGCTACATGTAACGTTGTTGGCATAGCAACGGGTGCCGGTGGCTCTTGGCCCTCAACGTATAGTGTTAAATGCGAAAGAAGCCTAAGTTATGATAGATACTTTGCGACTAAAAATGCGCTGAAGTGTGTTAATAGGTTGAGCAAAGAAGAGTTTGTAGGACGTAGCGAAAAGTTAAACTGTTTAATCCAAACTCTAAACATAAAAATATTTTAAATTAGAGTAGCGCTACAGCTAAATTATACAGTTAGCTGTAGCATGTTAGGCTTTATAACACCTCAATACTTTATAGCAACTCAATACTTACTGTTGCGCCTTTTTCGATATTGCCGCTTTGTGCTGGCACTACAATTAAGCAGTTAGCTTTACTAAGCGACGAAAGTACACCCGAGCCCTGTTTATTAAACGGGGCAACCATCAAGTCACCTTGTTCGTTAATTGTTGCAGTACCGCGTTGAAAGTCGGCTCTGCCAGGGCGCTTTTTAATAACGGATGTAGTAACAGCGTTAAAGCGCATTTTAGGGTTTACTTCACCAAGACCCGACAGTTTTTGCAGTGCAGGCTCTACTAACTGATTAAATGTAACAGCGGCCGATACAGGGTTACCTGGCAAGCCAAAAAAGTAACTGTTACTTAGTTTACCAAAGGCAAAAGGTTTGCCTGGTTTCATGGCTATTTTCCAAAAGTGAATTTCACCAATTTCGTTGAGCACTTCTTTAGTAAAGTCGGCTTCTCCAACCGATACGCCGCCTGAGCTTATTACGGCATCGGCAAGTTCATTCGCTTTTAAAAATGCATTGGTGATGAGTTCTTTGTCATCAGGGATTATTCCTAAATCGATCACGTCGATATTTTTTTGTTGCAGCGCACTAATAATAACAGCGCGGTTACTTTCAAAAATAGCGCCTTGCTTAAGAGGCTGACCAGGTTCAATTAGCTCATCGCCTGTAGAAAGTACGGCTATATTTAGGGTTCTTACCACATCTATATTCGCAATTCCTAAAGATGCCAGTAATCCCACATCAACGGCTTTTAATTTATCGCCTGCTTTTAAAATAACGTCTTCTATAGCAATATCTTCGCCAGCAAAACGCACGTTTTCATTTAGCTCAGGTTGCGCAGTAAACGTAATTTTATCGCCATCAACCGAGGCGTTTTCTTGCATTACAACGCCGTTAGCGCCAGGTGCAATGGCGGCGCCGGTCATTATTCTTACGCATTGCCCTGGGGTAAGTGTTCCTTCAAAAACTTGACCTGCAAACACGCTGCCTACTTGTGTGTAGGTTAAGCTTTTATCTGAAATACACAGCGCATAGCCATCCATTGCTGAGTTGTTATGAGCGGGTACGTTTATAGTTGACTTAACATCGCTTGCTAAAACGCGATCAACACTTTGCATTATAGAAATGGTTTCAACGTCTTTAACAGGCGTTATTGTGCCAAGTATATTTTGTATTGCAGTTTCAATTGGTAATAAACCGGGTGCATTGCAAACATCGTTCATATATATTGCTTACTTAAATCATTTTATTTTGAAACAATACTTATAATGTCAAAGCTTTACAATACATGGTTGGGTTATTTTTTGTGTGTGATATGCATGCTTTCGTGCAGCGTAAACGCAAAAGAAACGCTGCATGTAGCCGTAGCGAGTAATTTTAAAACTGTATTGGAAACCCTACTGAAAAAATCCCCATTACCTAATGTTGACGTGAAAATATCAGCCGCTTCTAGCGGTGTTTTATATTCGCAAATAGTACATGGCGCGCCATTTGATGTGTTTTTATCGGCCGACGATTTTCGCCCGCAATCGCTTATTAAAGAAGGTTATGCCGAGCAAAGTAGTTTGATCACTTACGCGTTAGGCGAACTTGCTTTGTGGCAACCCAAAGCTGAAAAAGTAAATGATAAAGTAGCCATTGCTAATCCGCGTTTTTCACCATACGGACGTGCCTCAGAGCACTACGCGAATAACCATTTTAAAAAACCAATAAATTATGTGTACGGGAATAATATTACGCATGCGTTTCAGTTTGTGCAAAGTGGTAATGTAGGAGTAGGGCTGGTGGCTGTTTCATCCCTAAAGGCGGCTTACCGTAACACGCAAGATCAAAAATATTTAGATTATACCGTGCTGCCTACCAATCAATATCCCGATATAATTCAACAAGGCGTTATTATTAGCTCGACTAAAAAACATGCTAGCGCTAAGCAACTTATGCAATTTTTAATGGCAGAAGCTACGCAGCAGCAGTTAATTGAATTAGGTTACAGAATAAAGGACAACAATGCTTCAAAGTGATTTAACCGCGCTGTGGTTAACTATAAAACTTGCCTTTATAACCGCAGTACTTCTTCTTATTTTTTGTATTCCTCTGGCTTACAAGCTCGCTGGCTATAACGGTAAATTTAAACCATTTTTAGAGGCATTAATTGCAATGCCTTTAGTGCTACCGCCTACGTTGTTAGGGTTTTATTTACTTGTTTTGTTTTCGCCTGATCACGCTTTTGGGCAGTTTTGGTTTTGGCTAACGGGTACGCAGCTTGCGTTTAGTTTTCAGGGCGTGGTTATTGGCTCGCTTTTTTATTCGCTGCCTTTTGTAATGCAGCCGCTTGTGGCTGGGTTTAAGCATATTAATCAAACCTATAACGAAGCTGCCATTGCGCTTGGATTAAGCCCATTTAAACGCTTTGTGCATTTAATTATTCCGCTTTTAAAACCCAGTATTGGTAGCGCATTTGCTTTAGGCTTTGCGCATACATTGGGTGAATTTGGTTTGGTATTAATGATTGGCGGTAATATTCAGGGGCAAACACAGGTGGTGTCTATTGCGCTTTATGACCATGTTGAATCGTTAAATTATACGGCGGCGCATCAGCTTTCACTTATTTTACTGGCTATTTCGTTTGCCTGTTTAGTGCTGTTATTTAAGTTTAATAAAAGCATTGTAGGGGTTAAGCAATAACATGATTAAGTTAAGCCTTTTTAAAGCACTCAATAATTTTGATTTAGATATAAACCTTGAGCTTGAGTCGTTTAATGTATTGGGTGTTTACGGTCCTTCAGGCTCTGGTAAGTCAACATTACTGCGTTGTATTAGTGGTTTAGAGCCTGCAAAAAGTGTTCATATTAATAATCAGCCAGTGCATGAGTTGCCAAGTGATAAACGCGGTATAACGCTTCAGTTGCAATCGTGCCCGTTGTTTCCTCATTTAGATGTGGCAGGTAATTTAGCGTTTACACAAAAACACTGCGAAAATAAGCAAACCAGCTTAACGCTTCAATACGTTGTTAAAACACTTGAATTACAAGATTTACTAAATCGTGATGTACAAAGCTTATCGGGTGGCGAGCGCCAGCGTGTAGTATTTGCGCGCACTTTGCTTGCCGGTCAAAAATTTATAATGCTTGATGAGCCTTTTAGTGCGCTTGATTGGTCATTGCGTTTTAAAACGCTCACTAAACTCAATGAGTTAGCCGTTAAGTTTAATATTAAATTTATAATAGTAAGTCACTCATTAAAAGAGCTGCTATTTTGCTGCGATATCCTTATTCAGCTTGATAAAGGTAAGGTGATAAACCAAGGTGCAAGTCCACACGTTGCAAAAGCTATCTATGCAAACGATAGGCAAACACCGCTGAGCTTAATTAATTACGATGTGGTCAAATTTGATGAAGACTACGGGCTATATCAACTGCAATTACAGCAAAGTGAGCAGCCGCTTTTTGTGCTCCCTGCACTTGTCGATAACAGTAATAAGCTAATTATAGAAAGTGATCAAATGTCGTTTAGTGCGTTAAAGCCTGAGCAAACAACGCACAGTAATGTTTTAAGGTCGGTATTAACTCAAGCTGAGCTTATTAATAATAAGTGGCAGTTAACGCTTAATGTAGATGGGCAAACTTTGTATTGCTTGGCTTCAAGACGAGTGTGGGATAAAAACGACTTTAAAGTGGGCGATGTGCTTTATACAACAATCAGTAATCTAGAATAACTAAATGCTGCACACTGCACATTGACTGTTTTTAGCTATTTTAAAACGATTAAATTCCATGCTTAAACCATCCACCAGCAATAAGTGCTCGCTTAAGCCACTTGGCAAACCAGCAAGCATTTTTAGCGCTTCAGTTGCCTGAATACTGCCTATTAGCCCCACAATAGGAGAAAGCACACCAGATTCGGAGCAGCTTTGTGTTTGTTCACTAAAAAATTGCGATAAACAACCATAACAATGGCTATTTTCATCCATAGTAAAACACGCGACTTGTCCTTCCATACGTATTGCAGAGCCAGACACAAGTGGAACTTTAGCTTTAAAACAAGTGCTATTAAGTGCGTTGCGCGTTGCTAGATTATCTGAGCAATCAATCACTATATCAATGTTATTAAATAGCTGTTCTGTAGAGGTATTTACATCAAAAAATGCCTCAATGGTGTTTATGTCTATTTCACTATTAAGTGCGTTAAGCTGTTTTTTTGCAGCACTGCATTTTGAGCTACCAATATCACTTTCTTTATACAGTATCTGCCTTTGCAGGTTGGTCACGTCTATTTCATCGTTATCAATTAAGGTGAGCGTGCCAACGCCTGATGCCGCTAAATATTGACTTACCGCACATCCAAGCCCACCCACACCAACAATTAATGCATGCGATTGCCATAGCTTCTCTTGTCCGTCTATATCGAGCTGCGGCAGCATAATGTGCCGAGAATAGCGTAGTTGCTGTAGGTACGTTAACGGTGCTTTTTGCATTTTTAAACATCTCATACTTTTTTTGAACAATACCAATTTGTTAAATCCTAGAGCAAGTAGTAACGCTTTTTATTTGCACTGTAACAGCCCATACCCCCTCACTCATATAGTGCAACTATAACGCATTAAAATAATAAATGCATATAACCAACTGAAATATATGGTTTTTAATTAGTGGCTCAGTAATTGCTCTATTGGGTTAACTAAAATTTAACAAAGTTTGGGCTGCTACTCATATAAAAGAGTGGGGCATTTATAAAACAATAATACGTTTACGAGGAAATAAACATGCAACCGAGTTCTGGATTTAACTTAATATCCTTTAAAGGAAAAATGAAAGTATTACATCTAAGTTGGATGGTCTTTTTTGTGTCATTTTTTGTATGGTTTAACCATGCTCCTTTATTGGGTGCAATTGCGGGCTCGCTTGGTATTACCATGGCACAAGTTAAAACATTACTAATTTTAAATGTAGCGTTAACTATTCCTGCCCGTGTTGTGGTGGGTATGCTGACCGATAAATTTGGTCCCCGGATTGTTTATACCGCGCTACTTATTACCTGTAGTATTCCGTGTTTTATGTTTGCTATGGCAACCACATTTGAACAAGCCGCTATAGCGCGTTTTGCGCTAGGCTTTATTGGTGCTGGCTTTGTTGTGGGCATTCGTATGGTGAGTGAATGGTTTCCTGCTAACGAGCTGGGCATAGCAGAAGGTATTTATGGCGGCTGGGGTAACTTTGGTTCAGCAGCAGCGGCTATGTTATTGCCAATTATTGCACTTATGTTTGGTGGCGAAGATGGTTGGCGTTACGCAGTAGGTTTAACGGGTGTATTAAGCGTTATATTTGGTATTATTTGGTACTTAAATGTAACCGATACACCAAAAGGCGGTACATACTTTAAGCCTAAAAAAGTAGGCGCAATGGAAGTAACCAGTAAAGGCGACTTTGTATTACTTCTTATTATGAAAATCCCTATGTATGGTGCACTAGCATTACTTACTTGGAAGCTTTCACCAACCGGTGCTAACCTAATTTCGGCTAACTTTGTACTTGCCGTGTATGCTTTTTTAGTTCTGCTTTATATTTACGAAGTGTATAAAACCTTTGACGTAAATGGTCATATTTTTAAAGAGCCTGTACCTGAGTCTCATCGTTATGAATTTAAGCAAGTGGCTGTTTTAAATATTTTATATTTTACAACTTTTGGTTCTGAGCTTGCAGTTGTATCTATGTTACCGCTATTTTTTATGGATGTGTTTGCGCTTGATATGGTGTACGCGGGTATTTTAGCCTCAGCTTATGCATTTATGAACTTAGCATCTCGCCCAGGTGGCGGTTGGATTTCAGATAAATTAGGTCGCCGTATTACCCTTATTGTACTTACAACGGGTCTTGCTGTTGGTTATTTTGTAATGGGCTTGGTTGATGCATCTTGGCCTTTATGGCTTGCAGTTGTTGCGGCTATGGCGTGTTCGTTCTTTGTGCAAGCTGGTGAAGGCGCTGTATTTGCCGCAGTACCGCTAATTAAGCGTCGTTTAACTGGGCAAATAGCTGGAATGACAGGTGCTTACGGTAATGTAGGTGCAGTAGTGTACTTAACGGCATTGTCACTTGTTGATTATCAAACTTTCTTTTTCATTATTGCGGGTAGTGCATTACTTGGTCTAGCTGCACTGTTTTTTATGAGAGAACCAGATGGCCATATTACCGAAGTAAATGAAGACGGCACCGTTGAACTTATTTCAGTGACTTAAGGCATTATTGACTATGTTTGATGAAACACTCCACGCTAAATCGCTAAAAAATGAACTCAACGTTACATTTGGCGGGCACAGTGCTAAAGGGTTAAAAGCAGAAAACCAAGATGCGTTTGCAGCTCTCAATACCAAAGCGCAAGAAAAAGAGTCTAAAGGCGTTATTGCCTGCTTAGCCGATGGGTGTTCATCAGCAAAAAATGCTAAACAAGCGTCTCAACTTTCGGTTACTCATTTTATAAATGAGTATTTAAATACCCCCGAAAGTTGGGCGGTTAAAAAGTCAGTGTCGAAGGTGTTAGCAAGTTTAAATCAGTGGCTTTATTCGCAATCGGTTAATTACAATCACTTAGGTCAGCGTCAAGCCGATTGGATGACGACTTTTACAGCACTTATTTTAAAGTCGGCAACGGGTTATATATTCCACTTAGGTGATACGCGTATTACTCGCTTGCGAGGAAATAAAATAGAGGCAATAACACGGGATCACAAAGTAAACGATACGCTAACGCGTGCTCTTGGCGCGCAACTTCATCAAGAAATAGATGTATACGAGGTTGACCTAAAAGCAGACGATATTTATATATTAACCTGCGATGGCGTACACGATGTGCTCCCAAGTAGTGATATAGCTAAATTAATTAACGAGTACACTAATTTAGAAAATGCAGCTAAAGCAATTACCGAACTTGCATTAGCGCGAGGCAGTGACGACAACGTAAGTTGTTTACTGGTAAAAGTAGAAAACATTGCTGAGCAAAAGTTAGATGAACTTTACCATTCGCTAACTCGTCGCAAAATTCCACCTGCGCTTAATGTTGGGCAAAAAATTGATGACTACACGGTTATTCGTAAATTGCATGCCAGTAGTCGCTCGCACATTTATTTAGTGCAACAAGCGCCCGATTTACCGCCAGTGGTTTTAAAAGCACCTTCGGTTAATTTTGAAGACGATGTGCACTACCTTCAAGGCTTTATAAGAGAAGGCTGGGTAGGGCAACGCATAAACCATTTAAACGTGATGAAAGTGCTAAGTACGCAATCGCAGAGTCGTTTTTTGTATCATATTTGTGAGTACATGGACGGGCAAACACTCAGTGATTGGAAGCACGACGTGCCGCACCCAGAAATAACCCAAGTACGCAGTATTATTGAACAAATAGTACATGCACTAAGGGCGTTTCAGCGACTCGATATGGTACATCGTGATTTAAAACTCGATAATGTAATGATAGATGCGCACGGTAAAGTAACGCTAATAGATTACGGCACAGTAAGTGTTGCGGCTATGGACGAGTCGGTTAAACAAATTGCGGATGATTGCCCGCAAGGCACTGCCGACTACACCGCACCCGAAACACTTATTACTATGCACGCCGATTTTAAAAGTGATTTGTTTTCACTTGGCGTGATTGCATATGAGTTATTGTGCTCAAAATTGCCTTATAAACCACTGCCACTTAACCACGTAGCGCCAAAAGATTACAGCCATTGGCATTACACAAGTATTCGTAAATACAGAGCCGATATTCCGTTTTGGTTAGATCAAGCCCTTATGAAGGCGCTTGCCCCTAAACCTGAGCTCAGATACCAAGCTTTTTCTGAGTTTATAAACGATATCAACAAACCTAATCCTTATTTAGAAAGTACCGCTAATAAAAGTTCAATAATGAAACGCGATCCAGTTATGGTGTGGAAATGTATTTCGCTGTGTTTATTTATTGCTTTGGTATGTGTATTAATAATTAAAACTTAGAGAACCAAAATGCTTAATTACAAGAACAACTTACCTATTATTTTTATACTGGGTTGCTTCACTGCGCCTTTAATAAGCCAAGCTGCGCAAACTGATCTTGATTTTAGACTGCGTTTTGAAAGCGTTGATCAAGAAAATGCTCTAAAAGATGCAAGCGGCTTAACACTTAGAACCCGCTTAACGCATCAAACAGACGAGGTGAATGGTTTTTCAGCACTTATTGAAGTAGAAGACACTCGCAGCCTATTGGGCGTAGATGATTACAACAATACAGTGGGGAAAAACACTAATTATTCTGTTATTGCAGACCCAGAAAACACTGAGATAGACCAAGGCTTTGTTAAATATGCCCGCGATGGTCTATCGCTAAAAGTAGGGCGCCAAATAATAGCTCTTGATGGGCAGCGTTTTGTTGGGCACGTAGGTTGGCGCCAAGACAGACAAACCTTTGATGCCGCGACTATTAATTACGCATTTAATAACATAAATTTACAGTACAGTTATTTAAATAAGCGTAACCGCATATTTGCTGACGATAAAGACATTAAATCGTCCGATCATTTAATTAATGCAAGCTTTAAAACAGACTACGGTAAAGTGGTTTTATACAGTTACTTATTAAGTGACGATGCACTACAAGACGACAGTTTAGATACTTATGGCGTTTCTTTTAACGGTAATAAAACCCTAAACGACATAAAATTTTATTACAAAGCGGAGTATGCAACGCAGTCTGCTTCAACAAGCGTGAGTGATTTTGATGCCGATTACTATGCACTTGAAGGCGCTGTCGATTTAAATGGGTTGGGCATAAAAACAGTAACATTAAAAGTTGGCATAGAGTCACTTGGCTCTGATAATGGCGATTACGGGTTTGCAACACCGCTTGCCACGTTACATAAATTTAATGGTTGGACAGATACGTTTTTAAATACACCCACACAAGGTTTGGACGACACTTACATAAGCTTAAACGGTAAAGCGTTTGACGGAAAATGGCTGGTGGCTTATCACAGTTTTGATGCCAATGAGCAATCAAATGGGGTTGACGATTTAGGCAGTGAGCTAAACGTACAATACGTTAAACCTATTAACAAACAATACGCAGTGGGTGTTAAATACGCCGATTACTCAGCGGGGGATACTGCTGCTAATAAAGTCGATACTCAAAAATTATGGGTATGGATGAGTGCTAAATTTTAACCCTCACTATCTTCTAGTATCCTCTTGTAATTTATAGCGACACAAGATGGTGCAATTGCACCATCTTGTGGGGCTTTATGCTTTACACCTCTGCACCAAAGTAGGCAACTTACTGATATTAAATGCTTATATATTTGGCTTGCATATTGCTATAACAATCCTATAACAAATTATTCGATTTCAATTTTAGTCAATTACTAAAATAGGTATCACTTTAAGGTGGGTGAATGTTAAGCAAGCAGCGTGTTGTAGTGGTAGGAAACGGAATGGTCGGGCACCATTTTGTGCAGCAGCTAGTTTCTCAAAATCAAGCTGATGAGCAATTTGAAATTACGGTACTTAGCGGTGAAGACCGTTTAGCGTATGACCGTGTACAACTATCCTCTTTTTTTAAAGGCAAAACCGCAGACGACCTCGCACTTACATGTAATAAAACCTATGACGATTGGCAAGTACGCTTTCATACTCATTCTAAAGTGGTTGATATAAATCGTGATACGCAAACTGTAACGACCGCTAAAGGGGAATTGTTTGAATACGACAAACTTGTGCTTGCTACAGGTTCATTCCCATTTGTACCGCCTATACCGGGTAAAGATCGCGAGCATTGCCTTGTTTATCGCACCATTAACGATTTACACGCAATAAAAAATTCAGCCCACGGCAGCAAAGTAGGCGTGGTAATTGGTGGCGGTTTACTGGGGCTTGAAGCTGCAAACGCATTAAAGCAATTGGGTTTACATACTCACGTAATAGAATTTGCACCGCAACTTATGGGTGTACAAGTTGATGCTGGTGGCGGTCGGTTACTAAAAAACAAAATTACGGATTTGGGCGTTACTGTACATACAGCGGTAGCAACTGAGGAAATCGTAGAAGGCGAAAGTTGCCGTTATAAAATGTGTTTTAAAGGTGGCAAAACCCTTGAAACAGACATGATTGTATTTTCGGCGGGTATTCGCCCTTATGATAATTTAGCCCGCGAGTTTAATTTAGAGTTAGGCGAGCGCGGCGGTATTGTAATTAATAACCACTGCCAAACGAGTGATAAAAACATATACGCTATTGGTGAATGTGCACTGTGGAATAATTTTATTTTTGGCTTAGTGGCACCCGGTTACGCCATGGCTAAAATAGCAGTTGGGCATATTTTACAAGATACGCAGCAAGGTACTTTGCAAAGTACTGGCTTAGACAATAAAGCCGATGAATTTAATGGTGCCGATATGAGCACCAAGCTTAAATTAATGGGTGTTGAAGTAGGCTCTATTGGCGATGCACATGCACGCAGCGAAGGCGCAATAAGCTATTACTTTGAAGACCAAGCCAATGGTATTTATAAAAAAATAGTCACTAACTCACAAAGTAATAAGCTGATTGGCGCGGTACTTGTTGGCGATACCAGCGATTACGACAATTTGCTGCAATATCATTTAAACGACATTGAACTTACCACCGCTCCCGAAGCGCTCATTATGCCCCTTGCCGGCGACATAGCAGAGCTAAGCGCCGATGACTTGCCTGATGACGCCATTATTTGCGCTTGTCATAAAGTAACTAAACACACCATTGAACAAACAGTCGCTAAAGGCTGCATAGATTTGGCAAGTGTGCAGCAAAGCACCAAAGCCAGTACAGGCTGTGGAGGGTGTGAAAAGCTCGTTCAAAATGTAATAAACAGCGCGCTCGCTAAGGCAAGTAACACTATTAACGTAGTTACCCTTAATGAGCCTGTAAAACAGCCTGCATAAATTAAGGCACACTAAAAGAGAGCAGTATGACAACCGCAAACACGTCACCAACTATAAATAAAACCAGTTTAAAACAAACAACATGTGCTTACTGTGGTGTAGGGTGCGGTGTTGATATTTCACTTTTTAATAATGTGCCAACCAAGCTTGAAGGCATGCGAGAGCATCCCGCAAACTTTGGTCGTTTATGTGTAAAAGGCACGCATTTGCTCGACACAACAGGCAGTGATAATCGCTTAACGTCGCCTCTGATTAATAACCAAGCCGTTACGTGGGATGAAGCCACCGACCATGTTGCCAATAAATTTAACGACATAATACAAAAGCACGGACCCGATGCTGTGGCATTTTATGTATCGGGGCAATTGCTTACAGAAGATTACTACATTGCTAATAAATTAATGAAAGGCTACATAGGCTCAGGCAATATTGATACAAATTCGCGCCTGTGTATGTCATCTGCTGTGGCAGGTTATAAACGCGCTTTTGGTGAAGACGTAGTGCCGTGTACCTACGAGGATTTAGAGCAAACTGAGCTACTTATTTTAATTGGCTCTAATGCAGCGTGGACTCATCCGGTTTTGTATCAGCGAATGGAACGTGCAAAGCAGCTTAATCCAAATATGAAAGTGGTGGTTATTGACCCGCGAAAAACCGACACTGCTGAGCTTGCCGACACATTTTTAAATATAAAACCAGGGAGTGACGCCGCCCTTTATAACGGCTTGCTTAATTATTTAAATGAGCATAACCACCTCGATACGCAATTTATTGCTCAGCACACAAACGGCTTTGAAAGCGCACTGCAAGAGGCACAAAAATGGAGCTGCCAGGCAGTTAGCGACTTTTGCGATATAACAATTGAGCAAGTCACTGAGTTTTACACGCTATTTGCTAAAAGCCGAAGTGCGATTAGCTTTTACTCAATGGGTATAAATCAATCAAGCTCGGGTGTAGATAAATGCAACGCCATTATTAATGCGCATTTAGCCTCAGGTAAATTACTTAAGCCAGGTAGCGGTCCGTTTTCGATTACTGGACAACCCAATGCGATGGGCGGGCGCGAAGTAGGTGGTTTGGCTAATCAGTTAGCGGCGCATTTAGATATTGAAAACGAAGCGCATCAATCACTTGTACAACGTTTTTGGCTCTCGCCAACTATTGCTAAAAAAGTAGGCAGCAATGCCATTGATATGTTTGATGAAATAGCCGCAGGCAAAATAAAAGCAGTGTGGATAATGGCAACAAACCCAATGGTGAGCTTGCCTAATAACGCCGCTATTAAAAAGGCATTAGAGACCTGCGAGTTGGTGGTTGTATCTGACTGTATTGCAAAAAGTGATACGTTAAAATTCGCCGATGTTGCTTTTCCATCAACCGGTTGGGGTGAAAAAAACGGCACTGTGACTAATTCAGAACGCAGAATATCAAGGCAACGACCGTTAGTAGCGCCTTATTCGGGTGCTAAAAACGATTGGCAAATTATGTGCGACGTTGCTAAAAAAATGGGCTTTGAAGGATTTGATTTTATAGACCCAAGTGGCATTTTTGAAGAATGGGCACAATTAACCGGCTTTGAAAATAACGGCAGCCGATTACTAAATCTTTCTGGTTTAGTTGGGCTCACAAAAAGCCAGTACGATAATTTAAAACCCATTATGTGGCCGGTTGTTAAAAATCAGCCTTATAAAAATGGTCAGGTTTTTACAGATAACCAATTTAGCACCGCTGATAAAAAAGCACGCTTTATACCTATAACGCCGCAATTACCGGTGCAACAAACATCAAGTGATTATCCGTTTGTAATGAACTCGGGTCGTATACGCGACCAATGGCATACCATGAGCCGCACCGGTAAAAGTACCGCGCTTTCATCGCATATTACACGCCCGTATATTGAAATTAATCCGCTTGATGCCAGTAAATTAGCAATTAAACAAAACGATTTAATTAGTGCGATTGCCCAAACAGGGCAGGTTACCGCGCATGCAAAAGTAACCGATGCCGTGCGAAAAGGCGAATGCTTTATGCCTATTCATTGGAACAAGCAATTTGCATCATCAGCAACAGTAAGCGGGCTGTATCAATCGGTAGTTGACCCACTATCTGGTCAGGCTGAGTGTAAACACGGCGCTGTTAATATAGTTAAAGCACCGTATGCGCAATATATGCAGCTGTTTGCTAAAAACGAACTTGTTATAAAAAGTGATTTTTGGCTCAAAGTTAATGCAAGTAATTGCTTTAATTATCAGTTGGCGCTTAATGAACCACAAAGTGATTTACTGTATTACTGCCAAACCTTAACTGGTTTACAAGGGCAGTGGTCGGCTATGAATACGGCAAAAGCTATGCATGTGCAGTGTATTCAAAACGATCAATTAGCGTTTGTTGGTGTTATTTCTAATGAGCAAAAAGAAATATCACTTGAGTGGATAAACCATTTATTTGCAGAGCCACTCCTAACGTTTACACAGTTACAGTCTTTGCTTTATGCAACCCCCGATGAAGAATTTACCCAAGGTATGCAAGTGTGTAGCTGCTTTAAAGTAAGAGAGCAGCCAATTATAAACGCCATTAAAAAAGGTGCAAACACGGTAGAGCAATTGGGGACGGAACTTAAATGTGGAACGAACTGTGGTTCGTGTAAAACGCAATTAAGCCAATTAATAAAACAACATTACAAAGCAAGTTCTAGCAGCATTGATGTTGCGGTTGTAATGTAAAGATAAAAGGAAGCATATGCTTAATGATCAATTTGGTCGGCAGTTTAACTATTTGCGCCTCTCAATAACCGATGTATGTAATTTTAGTTGTAGTTATTGTTTACCAAACGGGTATCAGTGCGATACGCCGCGTAATTTTTTAAATAAAAATGAAATTAGCACGCTTGTAAATGCGTTTGCAGAACTAGGTACTAAAAAAGTGCGTATTACAGGTGGCGAACCATGCTTACGAAACGACGTAACCGATATTATAAAGCTTTGTAAAAACACGCCCGGCATAGAAAAAGTAGCCATTACTACCAACGGCTTTAATTTATTAAAGAAAATTGATGAATTTGCAGAAGCAGGGCTTGATGCGCTCAACGTCAGTATTGATAGTTTAAATCCGAGTATGTTTAAACTCATAACAGGGCACGACAAACTTAACCTTATTTTAAAAGGAATTGAACGCGCGGTAGAGCTGGGAATAAAAGATATAAAAATAAATGCGGTGCTTGCCAAGCAGTTTAATAAAAACCAATTGAAGGATTTTTTAGCGTGGGTAAAACACCACAAAGTTACGGTGCGCTTTATAGAACTAATGGAAACAGGTGACGGCGCAACCTTTTTTGAAGAAAACCACTTAAGTGGACAAACAGTTAAAGCCCAATTACTCGACCAAGGTTGGTTACAAGTCGTTAGGGGAAAATTAAACGGACCCGCTGAGGAATTTTGTCATCCTGATTACGATGGTCGTATTGGTTTAATAATGCCGTACGGTAAAGACTTTTGTAAAAGTTGTAATCGCTTAAGGGTGTCAGCACTGGGTAAATTACACTTATGTTTATTTGCAGAGCAAGGTATAGATTTACGCGAACTACTCAACGAGGACGATACTGCAGCGACCGTAAAGGCAATTCGAGCCGCTATGGGCAATAAAGAAATAAGCCATGAGCTGGATAAACGCTTAACAGGTGCGACAACTCACTTAGCCATGTTAGGCGGCTAATATGGAAGCTAATATAAAATCTAATATGAAAGTTAAGCGAGATTTTACAGGCGTTGTGCTTGCTGGTGGTAAGTCATCAAGAATGGGCACAGACAAAGCCGATTTAGTTTTAAAAAATAAAACGCTATTGCACAATGCGTGTGATTTATTAAAAGACGTAGGCGCTAAAAACATACTAATAAGCCGCAACGTTAAAAATCCAGTCAAGTCATTGAACCATTATTCACCGAGCGATTATCCCTCAGAAAAGTACGTTAAAGATATATACCCAAATAGTGGACCCCTTGGCGGAATTTATTCCACATTAATAGCCACAGAGCACGACTTACTTATTACTGCGGTAGATATGCCTCTACTTACGAGTAGTTTGTTAAGCATAATTGTGCTGGCTTCTCAGTCAAATAACGTACAAAGTGTGAGCAATCAATTAAATCAGTCACAAATACATGCTTGGCACTTTGAAAATGAACCACTACCGCTGTATATTCGTAATACAAGCAGTGTAAAAAATCATTTAAAACACATACTCACAAACGCTAACAGTCATAAATCAATAAAACAGTTTACCCAAAGCATTGGTGTGCAAACGCTTTTATGTAATAAAACGCATGCATTAATAAACACCAATACACCGGCGCAATTTAAAGCTGTAAATGAGTATTTTGACCAAAGCATTAATCAATTAAGAAGAACATTATGAGTCACACAACTGAGTCACAAATAGCATTAAACATTGCCGTAATGACGGTAAGCGATACACGCGATGCGATTACCGATACTTCTGGTCATTACTTAATTAAAGCGCTAACTGAAGCTGGCCATCACTTAGCTGATAAAGACATAGTTAAAGATGACGTTTACCAAATGCGTGCAGTGGCATCGCAGTGGATAGCCGATGACACCATTCATGCTATTTTAGTGACTGGCGGTACAGGTTTTACTGAGCGCGATTCAACACCAGAGGCATTTGCCCCGCTGTTTGATAAAAGCGTAGACGGTTTTGGGGAGCTATTTAGGCACATATCGTACGGCGAAATTGGTAACTCTACTATTCAATCTCGTGCACTTGCGGGACTTGCAAACAACACGGTTATTTTTTGTATGCCAGGCTCTACAGGCGCATGTAAAACAGCGTGGACAGGCATAATAAAAGATCAACTTAACTCAATGCATAAACCGTGTAACTTTGTACCGCACATTACCATTGGTAAAAAGTGTGAATCGCGTGAGCAATAGTATGTTGAGCCATGTTGACGAAAACGGCCAAGCGAATATGGTTGATGTATCGCTCAAAGACGTAACCTTGCGCGATGCCTCGGCTGAAGCATTTATTAGCATGAGTAAGCTTGCCTTTGAACAAGTAATGCTTAATCAAAACAAAAAGGGTGATGTGTTAGGCGTGGCACGCATTGCAGGTATTCAAGGCGCTAAAAAATGCGCTGATTTAATTCCGCTTTGTCATCCGCTTGCACTTAGTAAAGTCGCTGTTGATTTTGAACTTGATGAAGCAAATAGCCAAATTAAAATAACCAGCTACTGCAAACTTGCCGGTAAAACGGGGGTTGAAATGGAAGCGTTAACAGCGGTATCTGTGGCTAGCCTTACTTTGTTTGATATGTGTAAAGCAGCCGACCCACTAATGGAAATTAGCGGCATGCGCGTTACTCAAAAAGCAGGGGGCAAAAATGGTAGTTGGCAACGCGATTAATCCAAACGATGCAATATCTAGCGCCGGGAAAGTAGAGTTATTGTTTTTTGGGCAACTAAAAGAGCGGTTAAAGTGCAGCAAATTAAGTCTTGAGATTACGCAGCCGCTTACTATTTCAGAGCTTAAATTAAGATTAGTGAGCCAATACCCGCACTGGCAACCGTGGCTGGAGGAGCGTGAGCTACTTGCAGCGCTTAACCAAACTATGTCATCAAGCGACGAAATAGTGAAAGCAGGGGATGAGCTTGCCTTTTTCCCGCCGGTTACAGGTGGCTAATGAGCATACATATTCAAGTACAAACCGATGATTTTAATGTAGGTGACGAGCACAATACGCTTTGTAGTAATAATAAAAGCGATGGCGCTGTTGTCACCTTTACAGGTTTGGTAAGAGAGTTCAGCAGTGGCGATAATGTTATTGCACTTGAGCTTGAACACTACCCTGGTATGACCGAGCAACTGCTTCAATCTATTGCAGAGCAAGCTCAAACTCGCTGGCAACTGGCGCGAATATGCATTATTCACCGCGTTGGTTACTTAGCACTTGGCGAGCAAATTGTATTTGTAGGCGTAACGTCCCGCCATCGCCAAGCCGCGTTCGAAGGCGCACAATTTATAATGGATTATTTAAAAAACCACGCCACGTTTTGGAAAAAAGAGCACTTTAAAGACTCATCAAACTGGGTTGAGTTTAAACAAAGCGACAAACAAGCGCTGGGCAAGTGGCAAAAGTAGTTATAAATGTAATGTGTGAATAAAGATGCGTTCAAAATTTATCTCAAAAAGAGAGTCATTAGAGCCCGCTGCACTTTGGGTAGCGGCTCTATTAATTTTAGCTATTATGTTAGAGCTCATAACAGGCTGGTCTATAGGTGGAAAAAGCACTGCTGGTCACTCTATAAATATTGAGCCAGAACAGTTTTGGTTTGAAATAAAATTGCACTGCAGCTTAGTGTTATGGTTTATTTTTAGATCTTTTTTTACTTTTCCATTTTTTAGGGCGCAGTACAATAGCTTGCTTAGCTTCAGAGAAGAACACAAAATCATATCAAATATTCTTTTTTATATACTTACTCCCATTTTTGTAGTGTTTTTAATTTTAACTTTATTATTTATTAGCGACTTATAAATATTGTTCAGTTTCTTATTAAGAACGAGTGATTAAATTTATACGCTCTTACTATTAGCCATTTTTTACAGCCGTTCTATATTTACTTTTTGCCTTAGTTGGAACGTTAAGCCTTACTCATTTTACAGTGAAGTGTTTTAGGGGCATTTACATATCGTGATTATTTTATTGTCGCTTATAGCACCCAAAATTCTAAATTTAAAACTAATAGAATATAGTCTTTGAAAAGATCAACACGCCCTAATGTTTTCTGTCTCTTTAGCAGTTATTTTAATAGTTTACTGAGTAAAACAGTAAACTATCTTACTCAATTAATTACTTCTTATGTTAGTAAATCAGGCATTAAATTGAGCCTGTTATGAATGGCATGATGGATGAAAGATAACTTAGTTCGCACCGCTTGAGTAAGTACAAATGGGTAGGCATCGGCAAGTCCCATGCTGCGATTTAGTGAATTTAGAATGATCGAAAATTCCATCCAAGTATCTAAAATAGCATCAATCGATGTTTGTGAATTAAAGTAATAAGCACTTTGTGGCAATCGAAGCTCGTCTGCTTCATCTAATTCAAACTCATTACCCGTTGTTGAGCCTGTAATTGAAAAGTTTTTGGCTGTTTCTAAAGTATCGATAATATGCATGTAATGCGCCCATGTTTCTGCCCAGTCTTCATAAGGGTGCATAGTAGCGTATTCACTAATAAAGGTTTCATGCCAGTTAGCTGGCGCGCCTTGCTTGTAATGAGTATCGAGCGCTTGCTGGTAATCTAATTCGTCATCACCAAAATATTGCTTACATAAAGCATGTTTTTTTGATGAATTTGCGATTAGTTGATCAAAATAATAATGACCAAGTTCATGGCGAAAATGACCAAGTAAAGTACGGTAACGCTCACCCATCGCTATTTTAGCTTGAGAGCGTGCTACGTCGTCTGCTTCAGCTAGGTTTATAGTGATATGCCCGCAATCGTGTCCTGTAAATACAACGTCTTGACCTATAATAGGGCTTACAAAGTGATCGCTTACGTTACGGTCTGCTATAAAATCGAAGCTTAATCCGCTTTCAGGTTCTTGAATCGTGGTATTTAAAGGGAGTGATAATGATTTTAATGTATACAAAGCGCGACGTTTTGCTGTCTCCATTTTTTTCCATAATGGAATATGTTCAACAATACTTAAATCGGGCACCGTTTCATTAAAGCGGCACGAAAAACACAGCACTTCGTCTTTATCGGCAACAGGTATAAATGTGTCTAAATTAACCATACCATTGCATACGTGATACTGAGCGTTGTTATCACATTTTTTATAAAAAACGTCAGGCGCTTCTGCTTTGTAAAATAACCCCGATTGCTCATCAATTTCATAGGGTTCAACTTGGTCGAACTCATCATCAATACCCACGGTTCTGCCGCAAGCCAAACAATGGCTGCTTTCAAAAAATAAAATAAGTTGATCTGTGCAATTACATTTAAATGTTTTCATATGTTACCGAATAAAAAAGAGACCGTATAAACCACTTTTACTTAGCGCTATGCTATTGGAGGATAGTGGTTAAATCCTTTTTAAAAGTTCAGACTTTTTAATATTAAATTCATCATCACTCAACGCATTAGAGTCGCGAAGTTGTGCTAACTTTTCAATAATTTGAAGTGTTTCGTCTACCGAGTATTGCCCCACAGTATTATTAGCCGGTGCTTCAACTTGGTTTGGTGTTGACGATGCAAAATTCGGCTGCGTTACTTGCTGCGTAAAATCTTTTTGTGGTTCTGGAGGCGTTGGCGTTTGCCCTGAAATTAATGGCAGGGTATTTACATTAATTGTCCCCCACTGACTGTTAAATGTAAGAGAGGTATTATTGCCTTGCTGTTGGCTTACACCACCAATATTATGATCTAACGTGTCGTATACGCTCACTTGTCCATTTAATTCAACGGCTAAGCGATTAGGGAATATAGCGTAGCGAATATTATTTTGCGCACCACTGCTAAATGGGCTGCCTAGATTACCTGGCCACCACTGATTGCTGCCAGGCGATCCTACAGGAATAACCGGAAATATTTGGTTATTGCTCAATATATTAGCAAGTTCGTTGCACAAGTTATCAACGGTTGATTTTAAACCGTTGTTAAACATGTCGCCAACCATTGTC
Organism: Pseudoalteromonas sp. SG43-1; assembly: GCF_014164415.1. Lineage (NCBI taxonomy): Bacteria > Pseudomonadati > Pseudomonadota > Gammaproteobacteria > Alteromonadales > Pseudoalteromonadaceae > Pseudoalteromonas > Pseudoalteromonas sp. SG43-1. Next base: position 52,609 of record NZ_JACJFD010000005.1, read on the forward strand.
ATTCCGCCACGCATCCATTGACCAGAACCACCAAGTTCTGGGCAATTAAACTGTGCCATTGAGCAACCGCCGTTATTAACGCTAACTAACATGTGAATTACTGCATCGTGACTGAGGTTATAACGAGATGCTATACCATTAACTAAGTTTTCACCGACATCTGTTAGCTTTTGCATAAGAGAATATCCTATTAGGTAGATTGGGTTGATTTAAAAAATCTTAAATACGCTAGGGCGTGTTGATTTTTGGGATTGAAATTTGTTCAATCTAGGGGCGATTTAATCGCGGCGCGAGGTTTGTAACCTAGTGGGCTAAGTAAAAACCGAGCAACAAAGAGTCAATCGTCCCTAGAAAGAACCCAGGGGCAGCGCATGTTTGGCATTTATGCTGCGTTATCGCCTATGTATGGGGAACAACCACACATCATAGACTCTGCCTTGCTTAAATACCAAACACACTGCTGCAAATTCAACCACCAAAGAACAACACGCCCTAGTGCTGCATTACCTTTAGCTTTGATGATAATGAAAAATTAACAGGTTAGTGAGGTGTGCTGGTTTTTCAAATTGGACGTGTTCTGTTTTGTTTGAAATTAAAACACACCACTGCAAAACTAATCTTTAAAGTAAGCATCTATGTATTAAAGTTGCTTGTTTTATGTCATCGAGATCGTTAGTTTTACTGTAACGTAAGCGGTTAAAAATCGATCTAGTATAGCACCGTTACTTACTTTAACAGCAGCTTTATCGTGAACTATTTCTTACTATTTAATAATTACTTTGAATGATTTTTAAACTCTAAATAAATCCTTTTAATTATATCAGTTTAGCGGTATAAATAACGCAGTGAGTATTTTAAAAAATCTAAATATATTTGTTTTATTTCAATATTTTAAATTAATTAGCTTTAATTGTAAGTTATTTTGAAGCACTATTTTGGTGCGTTTTCTGCACCATTAATAATCTAAAATCGATGGTTTAAATTACACTAAGTTTACTATTTATTGAATAGGTGTGTTTTTCCTATTAATTAGGTCAAAACCTTTATGCATAACGTTGCTTTGTGCAAGAGCCGCGAGTGGATGAACAGTACTACTTAAGCAAGTCTTTTGGTATAAAAATTGCACAAGTGAATTAGTCCAAATAATATTTTCAGCGTTATATTGTGGCCATACATTATTAAAGGGGAATTAATAGATGACAATTACAGTTGGGATTTCGCACCATACTCAGTATAAATACGACCGGTCAGTTAATATGGGGCCGCATATATTCCGATTACGTCCAGCGCCACATAGCCGTACAAAAATTAAAAGTTATTCTTTAAAAATAGTTCCAGAAGATCATTATATAAATTGGCAACAAGACCCTTTTGGTAATTACCAAGCGAGGGTGGTGTTTAACAAGCCAACTACCGAATTTAGTTTTACAGTTGATTTGGTCGCCGAACTAACGGTTATTAATCCTTTTGATTTCTTTTTAGAAGATTACGCCGAAAACTTCCCGTTTGTTTACGATGCTATTTCAAAGTCAGAACTCTCTCCTTATTTAAAAAAACGCAAAGCCAGTCCAAAATTTAAAGAATTAATTGAATCTTTAAACCCTAAAGAGCCGCTTAGAAGCGTTGATTTTTTAGTCGCTGTTAATCAAGCTATTTATGAGTTAGTTGGTTATGGCATTCGTTTAGAACCTGGCGTACAAACACCGAACGAAACAATAAGTAAAAAAACAGGTTCGTGTCGTGATTCTGCTTGGTTATTAGTACAATTGTTTCGTCATTTAGGGTTGGCATCTCGATTTGTATCGGGTTACCTAGTACAGCTAACCTCAGATCAAAAATCACTAGATGGCCCAAGCGGTCCAGAAGAAGATTTTACCGATTTGCATGCATGGACCGAGGTGTATATTCCGGGTGCAGGTTGGATAGGGCTTGATCCTACCTCGGGTTTATTTGCTGGTGAAGGTCATATTCCATTGGCGTGTACGCCAGAGCCAAGCTCGGCAGCGCCGGTAACCGGCGGTATAGATGACTGTAAATCTGAGTTTAGCTTTTATAATAAAGTAACGCGTGTACACGAAGACCCACGTGTTACTAAGCCATATTCTGAGGCGCAGTGGGCGGCAATTAACCGTTTAGGTCAGCACGTTGACAATGTTTACAATGAAGAAAACATACATTTAACCATGGGCGGCGAACCTACGTTTATTTCTATTGACGATATGGAACATCCTCAGTGGAATACTGATGCCGATGGTAAAGAAAAAAGAATATTAGCTCAAAATTTATTTGTAGAAATGAATAAAGTATACACAAAAGGTGGCTTTACTCATTACGGACAAGGTAAATGGTATCCGGGTGAGCCATTACCACGTTGGCAATACGCATGTTATTGGCGCAAAGATGGTGAGCCTTTATGGCAAGATGCTGCACTATTAGCCGATCCTAATAAAGATTATAAATTTGATCATACCGATACTAAAAAGTTTGCTGATAAACTGTGTGACTCACTTGGTCTTGAAACCAAGGCACTTACTACGGCTTATGAAGATATTTTATATCACATGTGGCAAGAAGCCTCATTACCTACCGAAATAAAGCCAGATCAACCAGAACTTCTCCATGCAATGAGCCGAAAAGGCTTTTTAGCTAAAATGGATAAAGGCATAGAAAAGCCTGTTGGCTATGTTCTACCTTTAAAATGGAACGATAGCAAAAACTGCTGGCAGTCGTGTACGTGGGAGTTTAAACGAGGCAATTGTTTCTTATTACCTGGTGAATCCCCAATGGGGTATCGCTTGCCCTTAGATAGCCTTGAATGGAGCGGCAATATTATTGACCGCGACCCGTTTGATATTCCTGAAAACTTTGGCAAAGCTAAAAAGCTTAAAAAAGGCTTTATTGGCAAAGAAATGGTTAAAACTGCCCTTGTAATGGAAGTGAGAGAGGGGCGTTTATACATATTTATGCCACCAACAAGTCATTTTGAACATTACATGGGTTTAATAAGTAGTATAGAAAGTGTGGCTAAAGCACTTAAAATACCGCTTGTTATTGAAGGCTATAGCCCACCTAAAGATAGCCGCGTAGAAAAATACGCTGTAACGCCAGATCCAGGTGTTATTGAAGTAAATATTCATCCTTCAACATCGTGGGATCAATTAGTCAGTCGAACTACAACGCTATATGGTTTAGCAAAAGAATGCCGATTAGGTACCGATAAGTTTATGGCAGATGGTCGTCATACTGGTACTGGTGGTGGTAACCACGTAACGCTGGGTGGCGAAACACCTGAGCAAAGCCCATTTTTACGCAGACCCGATATTTTAAGAAGTTTTATTACCTATTGGCAGCATCATCCTGGTTTATCGTATTTATTTTCGGGGCTTTTTATTGGTCCTACAAGCCAAGCACCGCGAGTGGATGAAGCCCGTGATGAAGTTTTATACGAGCTAGAAATTGCCTTTTCGCATATGCCCGAAGGTGAGGTGCCTGAACCTTGGTTAGTTGATAGGCTACTTCGTAATTTATTAGTGGATTTAACGGGTAATACGCACAGAGCAGAGTTTTGTATAGATAAGCTCTATTCACCCGACTCAGCCACAGGTCGTTTAGGGATTGTAGAATTTAGAGGCTTTGAAATGCCTCCGCATTCACAAATGAGCTTAGTGCAAATGCTGCTGTTGCGTACTTTACTTGCTTGGTTTTGGAAAAAACCTTACCACAAGCCATTAATACGTTGGGGTACTGAGTTACACGATAAGTTTTTATTGCCACAATATGTAGAAAACGATTTAGCTGAAGTAAGCCGCGATTTACAACAGGCAGGTTTTCAATTTCAGTTAAGTTGGTTAAATCCATTTTTTGAATTTAGATTTCCGGTGTGTGGTACGCGAGAACTTGATAACGTTACACTTGAGCTTAGAACCGCAATCGAGCCTTGGCATGTACTGGGCGAAGAGGCGAGTGCGTCGGGTACGGCGCGCTATGTAGATTCGTCATTAGAAAGAGTACAGATAAAAGTACAAGGAACAATGAGCGACCGCTATGTTGTAACGTGTAATGGTCGAAGAGTGCCGCTTAAACCGGTTAAAGGTAAAGCAAAAGATGAAATGGTCGCGGGTATACGATACCGAGCTTGGCAACCACCTACAGCGCTTCACCCAACTATTGGCGTACATGCACCATTAGTTTTTGATTTAATCGATACGTGGGAAGGACGTTCAGTTGGAGGCTTTGTATATCATGTGAGCCATGCTGGGGGTCGTAATCCTGAAACGCTACCGGTTAATGCATTTGAAGCAGAAGGGCGCAGAGTCGCAAGATTTTGGGAGCATGGGCATACACCATCGTTACTTGCATCAGCAGAACCAAGCTGGAGCCCATCGGCGGTTACGCATAGTTTTCAGTCGGCGCAAAGCGCAAGTGAATACGTGGTACCTGATGAAGAAAGTAGTAATCCTGATTATCCAAATACCTTGGATTTACGCAGGCAGCCTAACTTTAAATAATAATTGATAGTTGTGTCATTCCACTTTGAAATTATTTAAAGTGGAATGACTAAATATTTTTAAAGCATCATTATGAACACGGCTATTTACTATAAATTGGAGCAATTTCAGCTTGTATATTAACAATAACGCGATGCCGGAATTGCCTGAGTGGTTGTCTTTATACCTTGATAAATCACATGGACATGATGAACTAGCAAACCACAGTGGTTTAAACCCAGAACATTGGGATACTTTATTTAAGCGTTTAGCTAGCCTAACAGCAGATGATGTTAGTAGCCGCGCTACAGAAATTAGCCAATTACTACAAAATGGCAATATTAAAAATGAAAGTAATAAGCAATGGCACTTCGACCCGTTGCCTTTTATGTTATCAAAAGCTGATTGGACCTTGCTCGAAGAGGGAATAAAACAAAGAACCCTTTTATTAAATAAAATTCAGCAAGATATTTACGGTGACCAAACTCTATTAGTTGATGGCCATATTCCTGCAAAGCAGCTTTTTCAAGACCCTAATTACTTACGCGAAGGTTTTAGTTTACCTAGTAACGAATTAACACTTTTTTTTACAGCATTAGATGTTTACCGCACGCCAACAGGCGAATTTAAAGTATTAAGCGATCATTGCCAGTGCCCGCTGGGCTTAGGGCTATTAATTAAAAGCCGTATTATTGCAAGGCGTGTAATGGCTGAAGAATTTGCAGAATGTAATGTTCAGCAAATTAAAGAATTTTTAAATTTATTCCAAGAGGGTATTAACGAATATACCCACTATATGGATGACCCACGCATTGTAATCCTTACCCAAGGAATTGATGACCCTAACTACAACGAGCATGCATTCCTATCTACCTACTTTGGCTATACATTAGTACAAAGCGCCGACTTAACCGTACGTGGTGGTGACGTTTGTTTAAAATCGTTACAAGGCTTGGGTAAAATTAATGTCATTTTACGCTGGGTTTCTGATCGTTGTATTGACTCTTTAGAGCAAACTGAATATTCACTTCATGGTATTCCGGGCTTATTACAATCGGTTCGACAAGGGTCGGTTAAGGTTTTAAACCCGTTTGGTAGCGGTGTGCTCTCGTCACCTTCAATAAAGTGCAACTTAGAAAAGTTATCGCAGCAAATTTTAAAACAACCCCTGTTGTTAGGTGAGCCAAATTATTTAAGTGTAAAAGAAGCGCAAGCCGTTGATTGGAATAACCTCGAACTACTATCTGCTATAGACCCTACACTCAAGTTAGATGGAGTGTTAGACGAGCAAGAAATAAAGCTACTTATTAGCAAAGAACCCGATAATTACTTTTTCCAAGAAAAACCTTCTTTTAGCAGTGCACCATTTTGGCATGACGGGCAATTAATCTCCAAGCCAGTGGTGTTTAGATGCTATGCATTAACCACTGAAAATGGCGTAGAAGTACTTCCTTCAGCACTGTGTTTTTCGAACGAAAAAAGTAACAACCCGAGAATATCTGGTCGGATCAAAGATACATGGATAAATACAGCCGATAGAGTTGATTTAGGCGAGCATAATCCACCGGTGCCAATTAGAAAAAGAATGGATGTAACGCTACTCGAAGGGGTTATTTCGAGCCGTACGGCTGAGCACCTTTTTTGGTTGGGCCGATACTTAGAACGCTGCGAAAATACCATACGTATATTGCGTATTTTTATAGACAAGTACACCGAATTTTCTGTTTACCCAGATTCAATACGAAAAAGTATAGTTGCACGGCTTTCTAATGCCATTAGGTCGCAATATATTGTTTATCCCTATATAGAACCTGATTTAAAACTAGATGGCATTGATGTAAATCTGTCTAAAGAAACTGCTTTTCAACTCCTTGCAGACGAGCAATGCGCTGGCAGTATTATTAATACATTAAAGTACATTGCTAATGCGTCGGTGCAAATTCAAGAATTACTATCTCATGATAGCCGCCGAATAATTGATGATATTAATGAGCAAATTAAAGTATTTAAAAATGTAAATATTAATATTCCAACGCGTGCAATGCAAAGCAGCCTAGATAGAGTTATAGGCTCAATTATGGCTTTTAATGGCTCGATTACAGATTGTATGCCAAATAGTAATGGCTGGTTTTTACTCGAAATGGGCAGAAGAGTAGAGCGTAGCTTACAAATAACATCATTAAGTGCGGCTTTATTAACCAAAGAGTTAGACGAGCCCGAAGAGCTTGGCTTACTTGAAGCAGTACTAAGTTGCCAAGTTAGTTTAGTTACGCATAAGCGCCGATACAGAATGTATCAAACCATTGGTACAGGACTTGAGCTATTACTTTTAGATGCTGAATACCCACGTTCTTTATTATTTCAGTTAGAGGAAATTAATAAGTTGTGTAAGCATTTACCCACAAAACGCAGACAAGGTGTAATTGCGGCACACGAAAAAGCAATTTTACTATCTAAAACAAGTTGTTATGTAACTGAGAAAGATTACCTACAAAAAAGTGAAAATAGACAACGTAACCAGTTAATCGAATTTAACCATAATACGCGTATGAACTTAGATACATTTTGTGATGTATTATTACTACAGTATTTTTCTCATACCCAAACGGCAAATAAATTGAACTGGACTAATATTGAGCAAGCTCAATCGTGAAATATAAAATAAAGCACTCGACTACATACAACTATTCAGACTTTGTTAGTTTGTGTCAAAACCAAGCGCGATTAACGCCAAAAACGAATCGCGGGCAAATATGCCACAGTAGTCGTATAGAAATTGAACCTACTCCGACTTACTTACAAACATTTACTGATTATTTTAATAATCAGGTAACAGCGTTTGAAATAGCAATACAGCATAAAAAACTTAAAGTAACGATGATCAGCGAGGTAGAACTGTTAGTCGGCGCTAATAGCAATTTAGAGAGTGTTGATATTACTTGGCGAAAAGTACGTGATTTATTGGTTAAACCAAATACGGCAGAATTATTAAAAACGTCTGAATTTGTACTACCTTCACAACTTATTCCAATAGATAAAGGAATTAAGGAATACGCATTAATTTCGTTTGATGCACACAAAAATATAATTTCTGCATGCAAAGATTTAATGGCACGGATTTTTCATGAATTTCATTATGATCCTGGTTTTACAACAATTAGTACGCCTTTGAGCACTGTTTTTGCACAAAAAAGGGGCGTTTGCCAAGACTTTGCACACTTTGCGCTTGCATGCTTACGTAGCGTAGGGTTAGCAGGTCGATACGTAAGTGGGTACATAGAAACCATGCCGCCAGAAGGCGAAGAAAAGCTAGAAGGTGCAGATGCAACTCATGCATGGTTTGCGGTATTTGTGCCAAACTTTGGCTGGGTTGATTTTGATCCAACAAATAATGTTTTACCACGCGATCAGCATATTACTCTAGCCGTAGGGCGAGACTTTTCTGACGTAACTCCTTTAAAAGGAGTGGTATTTGGTGGCGGTAGTCAATTGCTTGATGTAGCGGTTGATATGATTCGAATGGAATAGCAGTTTAACTACGTCATATATGATGATGGATAAGGTGAAAGAGTGTATGAAAATTGATTGGAAAGCGTACCAAACAAAAGGTTTCTTTGATGAATTAATTGATGCACAAGGAAACGTTAGATCGCATGGAACACAATTAGCACAATTTTTTGCTAATTTATCAGCAGAAGAATTAGTAAAAGCCAGAGCGGTTGCTGATTTAGCAATTAAAGAAATGGGTATTACTTTCACGGTTTACAACGAAGGTAATATGATTGATAGAGCCTGGCCGTTTGATATTATTCCTCGAACTATTGGTAAAAAAGAATGGCAAAGCGTAGAGGTTGGTTTAAAGCAACGTGTTGAAGCGCTAAACCTTTTTATAGATGATTTATACCACGACCAAAAAATAATAAAAGATGGTGTTTTTCCAAAAGGGTTACTAGAAAAATCAGTTAACTTTCGCGAGCAATGCGTGGGAATAAACCCGCCAAATAAGATATGGGCGCATATTTGTGGCTCAGATTTAGTACGCGATGGTAGCGGTACAATGTATGTGCTTGAGGATAACCTGCGTGTTCCTTCTGGTGTATCTTATATGCTTGAAAATCGCTCTGTAATGAAGCGTGTATTCCCTGAATTATTTGAGCAAGTATCGATTTTACCTGTTGATGATTACCCTTCACAATTATTTGATATGCTAGCGGCAATGTCGCCTCGTCCACAAGATAAACCAGAAGTCGTGGTACTTACTCCTGGGGTATTTAACTCCGCTTATTTTGAGCATTGTTACCTTGCCCAAGAAATGGGTTGCGAACTGGTAGAAGGGCGCGATTTAGTTGTTGAAAAAGATGACTGTGTATACATGAGAACAATCACAGGGCTACAACGAGTTGATGTTATTTATCGTCGTATAGATGATTTATTTTTAGACCCAGAAGCCTTTTTACCAGAATCCCAACTTGGCGTTCCTGGATTAATGCGTGCTTGGTCTAAAGGTAATGTGGCTTTAGTTAATGCACCAGGCGCAGGTGTTGCTGATGACAAAGTAGTTTACGCCTATGTACCTGAGATGATTAAGTACTACTTAGGCGAGGAAGCTAAACTTGCTAATGTCCCAACGTTCAAATGTTTAGATCCGAAAGAATGCGACCATGTGATTAAAAATATCGATAAGCTTGTTGTTAAACCTGCAAATGAATCTGGCGGATATGGATTATTAATTGGTCCTAAATCGACTAAAAAAGAACAAGAAGCGTGTATTGCTCAAATTAAAGCGGACCCACGAAATTGGGTAGCTCAACCAACATTAGATTTATCAACAGTACCAACATTTGATGGTAATAAACCAGATGGTCGACATACCGATTTAAGACCGTTTATTTTATCATCAGGTAAAGATACGCAAGTTACCACTGGTGGATTAACGCGTGTTGCTATGGTTAAAGGCTCTTTGGTGGTTAATTCATCACAAGGTGGTGGCAGTAAAGATACTTGGATTGTTGACGAAGAGGCTAAATAATATGTTATCAAGAGTAGGCGAAACTTTATATTGGGTATCTCGATACATTGAGCGCGCGGAAAATGTGGCTCGTTTAATCAACGTTAACAATTTACTGATGATGGACTTACCCAAAGGCGTATGTACCGGCTGGGAGCCATTAATTGATATTATTGGTGTGCGTAAAGCGTATTCAGAAAACCATACTGATTTTACTGAACAAAAAGCATTAAGGTATTTACTTGTTGGTAGTGATAACAGCTCGTCAATTTTAAACTCTATTACTTCGGCACGAGAAAGCGCGCGTACAATTCGCGATGTAATACCGCGAGATGTATGGGAAGAAATTAACTCTCTTTATTATTATGTAAAAGATAATCAAAAAGAAGGGATAACAAAGCGCGGACGTTTTGATTATTTAAAAAAGATTATAGATTCAGCCCATCAAATATTTGGGGCGTTAGATGCCACAATTAATCATGATCAGGGCTATGTTTTTATCCGCTTTGGTTCGATTATAGAGCGAGCAGATATGACATCGCGAATTTTAGATATTCGCTCTGCTACGTTAATTACTAATGAAGAAGAAGTGAAGCCGTTTGATAATATTCAGTGGATCAGTTTATTGCGTTCGTTAAGTGCTTATCAAATGTATCGCCAAGAAATGGGCGTTAGAGTACAGCGTGCTGATGTAATAGAATTTGTGATGCACAGCAAAGTATTCCCACGATCTATTTTATTTTGTATGAATGAATTAAAAGCATTGGTTTTACCTTTGCCAAACTCAACAGAAATTATTAAATCAATTGATGATGCAATTGTTGAGTTAGAAAATAAAGACGTACGAGTACTTAAAAATGGTCTGTTGCATGACTTTATCGATGAAATACAAATAGACTTAGCTGGAATACATAACGGACTGGCCGAAACGTATTTTTTAAAACAAGCAGAATAATAAAAACTGTATATTGTTAAATGACTGCTTAGTCTTAAGCGGTCATTTTTTGCTTAAATTTATTTATAATAATTTTAAAACCTGCATAATTAATCTTTACTTCCTCATCCGTTGGTATCGCAATGAAAATCATCTCGACTAATATCTCTAAAATTAAAACTCTTATTCATAATGGTAAAGAGGTGAAAACGGGAATATTCAAAACGCCAACTAACGAACCTGTTGTTATTGAAAAGCTAAATATTATAGGGGATGAGCAAGCTGATTTAGTTAATCACGGCGGGGTTGATAAAGCGGTTTACGCGTTTTCGCACAATCATTATGATTATTGGAAACAAACCCTCGAGAATGATGATTTGGCAGTAGGTGCCTTTGGCGAAAACTTCACGATTTCTGACCTTGATGAAGCGAATATACACATAGGTGACCATATTCGAATTGGTACTGCATTACTTGAAGTAAGCCAGCCTCGTGTGCCTTGTTTTAAATTAGCTATCGCCCTTAATAATAAAAACAGCCTTAAACTGTTTACGCAGCATTACTGCACTGGCGTGTATTTTAGGGTACTAGAGCAGGGCGTTGCAAAAACGGGTGATAGTGTTGTTATCGAGAAGAAAGCCTCGCACGACATATCAGTAAAAAAACTGTTCCAGGCTTTTTTTGATAAAAAATATCCAGATTATGAAAGTGTATTATTAGCAGCACTCGAATTGCCGGAGCTTGCTCTTGAGTGGCAAACTAAAATTAAAAAGAAGCTTTGTATTAAAAATGAACTAAGTTAAGCGTAAATTGTTATTTATAGAGAAGCTAGTAAAAAAGATAAAACCTGCTATGCCTAATGTGATAAATACTATAATTATTATAGTGTTATTAAAAAACTGTTGGGTTAGTAGCTAAAATAGGTGTCGTATATGAATATCTCCAGAAAACTGATGCTTATTGTGATTTTAACAGCTGCAGAGGTAAGTATTACTGTTTACTCAGCTTTTGAAATAGCTAAAGGGGCCAAGTTTCACCAACTTAATTTTCTTCACTTAAAATATACTCATCAACTTACTAAGTCAGTTAAAAAAATAGAAAATGATCTCCCCATAGATATAAATACCATTGAGTCAGATATATTGTTAATTAGGCAGCAACCAATTGACTGTATTGAAGAAATAAATCCATTAAATTATGCTGTTATGAAATTTATTAACACAGAGCAAACTTTAACAATTTGTGAAAAAGATATAGAAATTGCGGATAAAACACTACTGTCAGTTACTCAGTATGAAAAAGGTGAGCTCAGTAGAGCTGATTTTTTACTAAACCTTAATGCTGCACTTGTCAGCTTTAACAAACACTCTGAGATGTTTGAAGAACCAATCAGAAAAACAGTATCGTTTATACTAATGACGTTAATTCCACTTGTTATCGTCATATCTTTTTTTAATATTATTTTTATAAGTTACCTTTCTCGTACTATATCCAGCTCTATTCGAAATCTTACCCTGCTCTTATCAAGTAAACCCGAAAGCAATATTAACCTAGATGATGAGCTTGATATAAAAACGTCGGGTGAATTAAAAGCACTCGTTATCGCGGCCAGGCAGCGGATTAAAAATGATCTTTTAAATATTGAAAACAGTATTGAACTCAAAGAGATTATAAATAGCCAAACAGCCTCCCTGCAGCAAGCAAATGACGAACTTGCACAGTTTGCTTATCGAGCTTCTCATGACCTGAAATCACCGTTGTCAGGGGCTAAATCCCTAGCGCATTTTGTTATTGAAGATATAAAAGCAGGAGATACTGAAGAGGCAAGTCGAAATGCATTGGTTATCTATCAACAAATGGAAAAGTTAGAGACACTTGTTGTTGATATTTTACTATTAGCTAAAGCTGAAATTGGTAGTGAAGATAGATATGTAATTGATTTTAATCAGTTGATTATTGATATGAAAGAGCGACTCACTTGGCTTATGAAAGACAACCCTTGTAAGCTCGAGACAACAATTAATCTATCAGTACCTATAAAGTCAGAAAAAGCGCGTTTTGCTCAAATTATTGAAAACTTAATTTCAAACGGGTTGAAGTATTACGACAGAAATAAAGACTCCCCTTATCTCCGCTGTGATATTTTCAATGAGCAAGAGACGTTTTTTATTACTGTTACAGATAACGGAATGGGAATACCACAAAAGCATCAAGGTGAAGTGTTTGATATGTTTAAGCGATTTCATGCACAGACGAGTACGGGCTCTGGTTTAGGGATGGCGTTGGTTAAAAAACATATTGAGTACTTAAACGGTGAAATATCACTGCAAAGCTCTGATAAAGGCACAACATTTAAAATAGTAATACCATTGGATAAGCTAATATGACAAAAATTAAACCCCCTATATTAATTGTCGATGACAACGAAGTTGACCGGTATATTCTTAAAAGGCTAATAAAAGAAGCCAAGTTAGATCTTACAATTTTTGAAAAAAAAGATGGTCAAGAAGCATTAGAATTTTTAGAAAATTATGAATCTAATAGAATAAAGTACCCTGATGGATTTCCTCCAATTCTTATATTTTTAGACATTAATATGCCAAAAGTTAATGGCATTCAATTTTTAGAGAAGTTCTCTAAACTCAGAAAAATGATAGAGATAAGCTCGTGTGTAGTTATGATGTTTAGCTCATCTGAAAGAGAAGAAGAAAAAAAGATTATAATGTCACACGACTTTGTAAAAGGTTACCTTGTAAAAGGAAGTTTTCAGGCAGCAGAGTTAAAAGAAAAAGTCATGGCTGTTATTGGTCAGCATTTAGATAAATACAGCTGATGTGCATGTATTTTAAGTTTTAACCTATTAGGCTGTGCCAATTGAAGAGCCTTTAGTTTGAGTATGTGGCTCAAACCAAAGGTTTTTAGCTTAAAGTTATATAGGTGTCTGATTTAAGCTTCAATTTTACAGAGGCTCAAAATAACCTATTTATTTAAGGATGATTTTTTACAATAGCCATCGAGTATCAAGTTAATCTCGTTTGCAGGCATAGGTTTTGAAAATAGAAAACCTTGCAAGTAGTCTATGTTTAGTTTTTTACATAGCTGATGTTGGGCTTTCGTTTCGATTCCTTCAGCTACCACAAAAAAATCTAATTTTTTTAGCATTAAAGATAAACTCTCGATTATTTTTAATCGCTTATTATTTTCTCCATCCAACGACTGCATGCTTTTGTCTAATTTTACTATATCAATAGGGTAAGATATTAGATGAGATATGGATGAGTACCCCATACCAAAATCGTCCAAAGCAATCCTAAATCCCTTGTTAGACAAAGAAGTTAATATCTCAATCACTTCTTTACTATTTTCCATAAAAGCTGTTTCTGTTATTTCAAGAATAATACTGTTGGTTTTTAAGTTGTATGTTTTGACTGTCTCTAATAAATAGCTCTCTAAAATCTCTTTTTGTAGCTGAATAGGTGAAATATTGATAGATAGTGTTAAGGGAGTTTCATAGCTTTGCTGCCATAAAGATAACTGCTCTAAAGCGCTCGCAATTATCCATTTTCCAAGAGGGGCTATTAATCGGCACTCTTCAGCAATAGGAATAAATTCATCAGGAGTATAATGAATGGTTGTACCTGGCCAACGGATAAGGGCTTCGACACCTGTCATTATTTGTGTTTTTGAACAATAAACAGGTTGATAAAATAGCCTAAAGTTTTTTTCCTCTATATGCTCTTTTATACTATTTTGAATATCTACTCGGCGACTAAATTCGTACTGATATTGCTCTTTGTAAAAGCTAATTCTACTTTTACCACTTTGCTTTGAGCGATACATTGCAATGTCAGCACATTTTAGCAGTTCATGAGATTCAGTAGCATCATTTGGGTATATGGCACTTCCAATGCTAACACTGCAATTTAAAGTTCTGCCTTCATGCAAAAAGGGTTTAGAAACTTCTGCTAAAATTCTATTTGCTATCATACCTATTTGATTAATATTGCAAATTCCACCTATTATAACTGCAAATTCATCGCCTCCTAAGCGTGCAAATCCTTCATTTTGCCTCAGGCAACTATGAATCCTTTCTACTGTTTGTATTAAAATTTCGTCGCCGACACTATGGCCAAGCGTATCATTAATATTTTTGAAGTTATCTAAATCTAAAGCAAGTAACGCCACGCAGTTTTTAGCACGTTTATTGTTAGCTATCATTACTTTTAGTATTTCTTCAAAATGATATCGATTAGACAAACCAGTAAGCTGATCCCGTTCTGCCATATGCTTTACAGCAAGATAACTGTTGTGCATACGTTGTTCTGCCTCGAAGCGTTTTTTGGCATATATAAGCGCTTTATTTAAACTATCCCTCGTTATATCACCTTTTGGTAAAAAGTCTTGAGCGCCTGCTTCTATACACTCAATAGCCAAAGCTGAGTTCTCTGAGGAGCTAATCATGATAATTGCGGTGTTACCGAGTTTAGGCTTTGCACGCATTTCAATTAGCATTTCAATGCCATCTTCTTTAGGCATATTATAATCGAGTAGTATTATATCAAAGTGCGTGTCTTCAATGACTTTCAAGCCCTCGGATACGCACGTTACTTCGGTAATGTCATGATGATGAGAGCCATCAGAAATAAGCATTTTTTTAATTAATTTGCGATCAACTAAGTCATCATCAACAATTAAAATATTCATAAGTTCCTTCTAAGAGCAGCTAAACTATGCTCGTTTATAATTGATAATTTCATAGTTAAACTTTGGGCCAATAAATAGTAAATGTACTGCCAAGCTTTCCATCGGAGGCTACTTCAATTTTGCCCCCATAATTGATAATGAGCTTATTGGCAATACAGAGTCCGATGCCGCTCCCTTCAACGTCATCTCGAGATTGTAATGTCTGAAATAACTTAAATATGAGTGAAAAATATTTAGGGTTAATTCCTGGACCATTATCTTTTATTTCAATAATGTAATATTGATTAGAGGGGATAAGTGAAATGTCGATAACCGAGTGCTCTTTATTGTTATGTTTTATTGCATTACTAATAAGGTTTTGAAAAACAGTTTTAAAAGGGATCAGTGGTATATCGAGTACTTCGTTATTGGCGTGTATATCTACAGTGACAGTTTGTGGAACTTCTAAAATTTGTTCTATATCTTGATAAAGACTTTCTAAAGATATGTTTGCACGAGTTGAATCACAGCTATTTATTCTCGAGTAACTTAGTAAATCTTCTAGCAGTACTTGCATTCTATTAGCCCGGCTGAGCACAAGCTGAAAGTTTTCTAGGTGCTCCTGGGGGAGTAAATCTTTGCAATCATCATAAACCCATTCTAATAAACGTTTTATAGCATTTAATGGCGACTTGAGATCGTGTGAAGCAATACTGGTAAATTCATCAAGTTCATCGCTCATTTTTTGTAATTTTTTAATTAAGCGATCTTTTTCAGTTTCGTCTTTCTTGTTTTGCTCGCAAATTGTTGAGTTAAACTTAGCACTGTTTATTTTATCTAATAAGTTTTTACGTTGGACTAACTGATTTACAAAGTTTTTTTGTAAACTATTTAAAATCGATTTTTCTTTTTCTGTAAGTAGTGAATCACTTGCTCGCTCGAATATCAACCATCCAAACTTAAGACCTGAGGGCAAAATGATAGGCGATATAACTCTGAATATTTTAGGGTTAGACTCGATAATCGATTCACTAAAAACGTCATTAGGTAGTTGTTCTTTAGCTACTGTTATTTCTGAACCTGATTTATATAGCTCGACAGCACGTTGAGGCAGATTAGCAACAATAGAAAATGAGCTCGCATCAAAAATGTTTAAAATTAGCTCAGCAATGTTTTCTATGTTTGTTTGAATGTCATTATCAAGAGAAGTTGTTAATTGTTGCTCATCTATTAATGATACACCTTCTATATAACTTTCTACATTGGGCATTCAAACTCCTACAACAGTATTAAATATACCTCATTAAAATGAGGTGTAACAAATGATTAACTTATTGTAGTTGATTATTTTAAATGCGTTGAATAATTTGCATTATTAATAGACTTCAAATTAGGGTTTTACCTTATGATAGTCAGCAGGTTATGAATCAATTTCAAAATAAGGCAAAACTCAATCTGGGTGTGAAATTTGTAACTTAATAAATAACTATTATTTAGGGTAGTGGTATTACTAAAGATCAACATGCCCAAGTAAAAACAGCATATTTAATCGCTCATTTGTACAATTGTTTGCGCTACGCTAAATAAGGTTTTATGCGTATCCATTGCTTGTTTTTGTAGCTGTTTATGGGCTTGCTCTTCGGTGAGCTTTAACTGCTCAATAAGTATGTACTTGGCTTGGTGAATTACCTTTTGCTCACTAATAACTTTTTTAGCATCAAGTAACGCTTGGTTTATTTGTTTTATATGCTGGCTTTGCTCGATAATTAAATCATACATAGTTTTATTACTGTTGAGCTTATCGGCCGCTATATTTTGGTTTACTTCTGGCTCTGGTTGCTTAATGGCTAATTGGCCAAAAGTAGGGGCTATGTGTTGCTCTGCCATATTGTTAAGTACTTGCTTATTTGTATTTAAACTACGTTGAGCACAGGCTATTTGCATTGCTGCAGTATCAATTAATTGATCTGCTATATTTTGTTCAATTTTGTGCATTATATCTATGCGCGTAGTGGTTACTTCGTACCATACTTCGCTTAGTTGCGAGAGCGGTTGAGCATTCTCGTCATCGAGTTTTTGCAGTAAACTTCTAAGTTGCTCTACCTGATTATTAACCTGATGTGTTGTTAACGTGGCAAAGCATTTTAAAAGGTGCGCATCGGCGTACTCATTAAAAAAGTCAAAGCTGTGGTTTTGCTCTTGTTCAAAATGCGCGAGTTGTTGTTTTTGCTCAGTGGTAAATTTACTCGCTGCAAATGCTTGTGCACCACAGGCGCGCTCTTGTCCTGCGTACTCTTTACCTTGCATAAAATTGAAAAATGCGACTAACAAACGCGTTATTTTAGGATCGCTTGCGCCATCTGCTGCCTCTAAAATAATATTGAGTAAACTAGCAATTAACTGAGTGAATGACTGCGTAGCATGCACTGCACTAATGTTTTGTTGTGCTATTTGATTGCGTAGTTCGGGCAATGCGTCAAGTGTTTGCAGGCTATAGGTAATTAAATTAAATAACCGAGTATGACCAGTATCGGCGTTGTCGTTTATAAATGTTTGTTTAAGAGAATCATAAAATGCAGTTTGTGCGCTGCTGCTTAAAGGGATTTGTTCTTGTAATTGGGTTTTAAATCGCTCGCGATTTGAGGCCAAAAAGATATTACTCATTGCACGTTCTTTTTGTAACTGATGTACAAAATCGCCTAACTTAGTAAGCGAGGCACAACTGTTTTGTAATTGCTTTAGCGCGTGTATTTCTTGATACTTAGCCGCTAATAAAAACTGTTTTGTGAGAGGGTTGCTTGTCGCCATTGGTATTATTCCACACTTTTTTGTTTTTAAAGTGCAACCACTGTTCCAATCATTAATAAATTTCATCATTGAATTTAAAATCAAGCTAATACAATTGCTTAAAGTATTATTTTTATTTGTCACTGTGTTTCTATAATTTAACTTGCCATTACTTTTAACTTATTTGGTGCATTTAAGTATGTTATTGCACACAACTTGAACCCAAATTAAAAACAAAAAAAGCGCCTACTCCTGGGGAGGTAGTAAGCGCGAAAAGTGCATTATTCATTTTACGTCATGCGTTAACATTTACACTGTTTAGTAACTCAGGACTAATAGCCATTTTATGATTTATTACTTCACCAATCATAATTAGGGTAGGGCCTTGAAGGTTGTGTTTAGCATGCTCATTTACTATTTTCTCAAGCGTACTGGTAATTACTTTTTGCTTAGTAGTAGTGGCATTCTCTATTAGTGCGATGGGTGTATTACTTGGCCAGCCCACTGATTGCAAACCGCAGCTTAGCGTTTGTAAGCGCGAAAGCCCCATATAAACCACTAAAGTGGGGTTGTTGTTTGCAGGCATAAACGCGTAATTTTGCCAATGAGGTTGCTTGTTAGGATCGGCAAACTGCGCTGTTAAAAATGTAACACTACGCGCTACATCGCGTGCAGTGAGCGGAATACCCGTATAAGCGGACGTAGCACAAGCCGTTGTCACACCCGGAACAATAGCAAAATTAATATTATGCTTAGTTAGCGCATCGGCTTCTTCGTTAATACGTGCAAATATACTCGGATCGCCGCCTTTTAAACGCACTACGTTTAAGCCTTGTTGTGCGTATTTAACCAGTAGTTCGCAAATGTTAGCTTGGGTCATCGAATGTTTACCCGCACGTTTACCTACAAATACTCGCTGTGCTTTTTTAGGAAGCGTTTTTAATAAATCATCGCTTACTAACCAATCGTATAAAACAACATCGGCGGTATTAATTAAACGCTGCGCTTTTACTGTAATTAGCTCTGCGTCTCCTGGGCCCGCACCAATTATATAAACGTTGCCGCTTTTGACGCTGCGACTATTTGAGCTTGTTAGCTTAGTAACAAGCTTATTTAGCCACACGTTTTCAATACCCGAAAAATAAGACAGTACACTCATACTATTCCCTTAAGCCACTGCTGTTGTAACTTTTGGTTCAGCGCTTATAAATACACTGCCGTCTTCAATTTTTGCATTAAAAACCGGTAGGTGTATTGCTTCTGCTTCTAAACATTCGCCTGTTTCTAGGCAAAAGTGTTGCTTATATAAAGGCGATGCGACAACTAATTTATTGTCGACTGAGCCAATAATGCCACGCGACAATACATTGGCTTTGCCAATCGGGTCGTAGTTGCTAATGGCAAACACAGCCGTTGGATTTTGTGGAATGTAAAAAATAGCCACTTGCTGATTATTAACTAATGCGCATACGCCGCTATTAGCGACTAGGTTGTCGATTGTTCCAATATTATGCCAAGACATCAGCTTGCTCCTGTTCAACTTCCATTACTGGAATACGGTTTTGTGTATTACGTTGCTCACGTTTTTCGGCTTCTGTAGCAGGGCGAATTTGGTTACGCTCTTGCACAAACAAAATGTTGTCGTCGGTTTCGGGGCTATTAACAAACTGGCGGAATCGTTTGGCAGCATCTGGGCTTTCAATCGCTTTTTTCCATTCACACGCATAGGTTTGTGTAATTAATTCCATTTGCGCTTCTAGCTCGTCGCAAATGCCTAAGCTGTCGTCAATTACTACGCTTTTAAGGTAGTCTAAACCGCCTTCAAGGTTTTCCATCCATACCGACGTACGCTGCAATTTGTCAGCCGTTTTAATGTAAAACATAATTACGCGGTCAATGTATTTAATTAGTGTTGGCGTGTCTAAATCGGTCGCAAATAAATCAGCATGGCGAGGGCGCATACCGCCATTAC
Source organism: Pseudoalteromonas sp. SG43-1 (assembly GCF_014164415.1). NCBI lineage: Bacteria > Pseudomonadati > Pseudomonadota > Gammaproteobacteria > Alteromonadales > Pseudoalteromonadaceae > Pseudoalteromonas > Pseudoalteromonas sp. SG43-1. The sequence continues at coordinate 72,480 of NZ_JACJFD010000005.1, forward strand.
CACACACGTATAAGTTCCAGCCATTTTCGGTGGCTATAATGCCAATATCTTTACTTTGTGCTTCGGCGCATTCGCGGGTACAACCCGATACCGCCATTTTAAATTTATGCGGTGCGCGTAACCCTTTGTAGCGGTTTTCAATTTCTATTGCGTGTCCAACGCTATCTTGCACACCATAACGACACCACGTACTACCCACACACGATTTAACAGTTCTAAGAGACTTACCATAGGCATGACCGGTCTCAAATCCGGCTTCTATAAGTCGCTCCCAAATAACAGGAAGCTCTTCTAAACGCGCACCAAATAAATCGATACGCTGACCACCAGTGACTTTGCAGTACAGGTTAAAGTCTTTGGCTACTTGTCCAATTACAATGAGTTTGTCGGGTGTTATTTCGCCGCCAGCAATACGTGGTACCACAGAGTACGAACCATCTTTTTGCATATTTGCTAGGTACGTATCGTTAGTGTCTTGCAAACCAACATGAGCGGGCTCTAAAATGAAGTCGTTCCATGTTGAAGCTAAAATAGAGGCAATGGCAGGTTTACATATTTCACAGCCATGACCGCTACCGTGTTTAGTTAGTAAGTCATCAAAGCTTTTAATGCTTTCTACTTTTACCATGTGCAGTAGTTCTTGGCGTGAATACGCAAAGTGCTCACATACATGGTTGTTTACTTCAACTCCACGACTTGCTAATTCGTTATCAACAACTGATTTTAATAATGCCGCACAACCACCACAGCCGCTTGCTGCTTTAGTGCATGATTTTACCGAGGCTAAATCGCATGAGCCGCCATCAATTGCACCCACAATGTCGCCTTTACTCACATTGTGACACGAACAAATAGTGGCGGTGTCGGGTAGGGCACTGCCCGATAACGACGGCGCGCCGCCGCTGTCTGGTAAAATTAAACACTCAGGGTTTTCTGGTAAGTCCATGTCGTTAAGCATGTACTGTAATAAAGTATCGTAATCGCTGGTATCGCCAACAAGTACAGCGCCCAGTAATTTATCGCCTTTTTCACTTAGTATGATTTTTTTATAACAGCCGCGAATAGCATCTTGATATATAAGTTCTTTACAGTCTGGCGTTTTTGCGTGAGCGTCGCCAATTGAGCCTACTTCTACGCCTAACAACTTAAGCTTTGTGCTCATGTCAGCACCTAAAAACTCAAGCTCGCCACCACTTAATTGACTCGCTGCAACGCGCGCCATGTTGTAACCCGGTGCAACTAAACCAAATAATTTTTTGTCCCACAGGGCACATTCACCAATGGCTAAAATATCAGGATCTGACGTTTGGCATTGGTTATTAATAATAATACCGCCGCGTTCACCAAGCTCTAAATCAGCAATTTTACCTAGCTGATCATACGGGCGAATACCGGCAGAGAATAAAATTAGGTCTGTTTCTAAAAATGTTTCGTCTGAAAAATTTAATCTAAAGCGACTCGTTTCGCCTTTTACTATTTCGCTGGTCGCCTTTGATGTATGTACCGTTACGCCAAGTTTTTCTATTTTATTTTTTAGTAGCGTACCGCCTTGCCCGTCGAGCTGAACAGCCATAAGCTGCGGTGCAAATTCAACTACGTGGGTATCAAGCCCCAGTTGCTTAATGGCGTTAGCGGCTTCAAGCCCCAATAAACCACCGCCGATAACAACACCGCTTTTACTTACAGCGGCACTGGCTTTTATTTGTTCTAAATCTTCTAATGTACGATACACCAAACAATGAGGTTGGTCGTTACCTTTTATAGGCGGCACAAATGGAAATGAACCTGTTGCCAATATAAGCTTATCGTACGGGTATTGCTCACCAGTTAGCGTGGTTACTATTTTTGCTGTTCTATCAATGCCTTCAACCCACTGGCTGGTATGCACATTAATATTAAGTTGTTTGTAGTTGTCGTGAGTTGTTAGTGCTAAATCGGCGGCTGTTTTGCCATCAAATACACTTGATAAGTACACGCGATCGTATGCAAGATTTGCTTCTCCGCAAAGTACAGTAATGTCTGCGTTGGCATCGCTTTGGCGCATTTGCTCAACAAAGTGGTGTCCGACCATACCATTACCAATAATGAGTATTTTTTGCGAGGTTTGCATATGGCATTCCTTAAAGTGACGGTTTAAATACAAATAACAAAAAAGCCCGCCACAAATACGCATTAAGCATAATTGTGTGCGGGCTTCTTTGCCGATGGTTGCTAATAGCTATAGTGCCAACAACCTAAATTTTTGCCGTAAATAAAACTGGCTTGTTAATAGAGTGTTTGCAAAAACATAGCCAGTTTTTTAAGTTGTTGTTTAAATAGTATTTAATGTTTTTTTAGAGTGAATGAAAAACCCGTTTTGACATATGTTGGTGCGCGTCTGGCACTAAGAGGGTGCAAGTATTGTCATTGTTTTGTGCATTATCAGTCAATAAAACACCCATTATCATTCATTGAGTATTGGGTTAAATTTAGCCCATGAAATACGCACACGAATTACAAGCAAAATGATAAACACAAACTCAATAGATACTTCCCCTTTTCACGAAGGCGAGCTGGCAATACAAGACAAACTCGGTAAACGAGAAATAATGGAAACATTTAGCAAACGTGGCGTGCGCTCATTTATGCCAGAGCAGCATAGAAAGTTTGTGGCTCAAAAGGTTACGTCGTTTATTCAGTTTTTATTTGAAAAGTTTGAAGCTAAGCCAAAAACAAAAAAGCCTAAAATCAGTTAAGTGATTTTAGGCTTTTTGGTGCAGGTTATTAAATTTATTTTAAAATAACCACAGGCACATCGCTGTTCTCGAGCATTTTAATGGTGTTACTGCCCACAAAAAACTGCCTTAGTTTAGAGTGCCCAAATGCACCCATTACAATTAGTTCTACATTATTTTGTTCTTTATATTGCATTAACGAGTCAAAAATATTGCCCTCTAAAAAGCTTGCCGACACTTCAAAGTCCATACTGATAAGCTTGTGCTGTGCGTTAACAAATTTTTCTTCAAGGTCTTTTTCGTTATTTTTAATACTCACTAAATGACAATGCAAACCATGTAACAAGCCGCCATCAATCACTTGTTGTAGCGCTTTGTCGGCTGTTTCGCGGCCGTCGTACGCAATCATAAATGATTTAGGTTGTTTAAATGTTTCAGGAATAAGCAAAATAGGTTGTGTTGCATTGCGCACTAAGGTTTCTATATGTGAGCCCAGCACCGCGAAGCTATTACTATGTCCAGCACCATTTTGGCCAATAACAATAAGGCGTGTATCGTCTTTTAAGTCTATAACGGTATCGAGCAAATCACCGTGGCGCTTAATTAGTTCAAAATTAGTAACACCTGCCGATTTAGCATGCTCACTTACTGAATTTAATAATTCGTCAGCCATTTTTAAACTTACTTTGCAGCGTTGTTCGTCAAGCTTAGTCATTTCATCAAGAAGTGTTGACTGTGCACCAAGCCCAATACTACCAGAGTAGTCGCCGATATTAGTTTGCTGCGTTTTTTCAATTGTATGCACAAAGCTAATTGGTTTATTTAGCTTTTTTGAAGCCCAAATAGCAGCATCGGTTACATTTTTAGTAATGGCTGAGCCATCTACATAGGTAATTATTTTAGTCATTGCATTCTCCTTAATGTCCGCCAAGTAGTTTTTCGACTTCTTCAGGGTTGTTATGCACACCAAATTTATCAATTACAGTTTCGGTTGCGCTATTCATACCAATAATACTAACCGTTGCGCCTTCACGCCTAAATTTAATAACCACCTTGTCGAGTGACGATACACCAGTTATATCCCAAAAATGTGCATGGGTTAAATCAATTACCACGTTAGAAACCGCATTTTTAAAATCGAACGATGCAATAAATTGCTCAGCTGAGGCAAAAAATACTTGGCCAACGACTTCATAGGTTATTTTATCGTTGCTTTCATCATGCTTGGTTTTAACCACCATAAAGCGACCAATTTTATTGGCAAAAAACAACGTAGCTAACAACACACCAACTAAAACGCCAATGGCTAGGTTATGCGTGGCAACAACCACAATAACGGTGGAAATCATCACTACATTTGATGAAAGCGGGTTCTTTTTTAAATCCTTAACAGATGTCCACGAAAACGTACCAATCGATACCATAATCATTACCGCAACTAAGGCTGCCATAGGAATTAACTGCAGCCATTCATCTAAAAACACCACCATGATGATTAAAAATGAGCCTGCAATAAAGGTAGAAAGCCTGCCGCGACCACCCGATTTAACATTAATAATTGATTGCCCAATCATAGCGCAACCCGCCATACCACCAAATAAGCCTGCGCCAATATTAGCAATACCTTGGCCCTTACATTCTTTATTACGATCGCTCGTTGTATCAGTTAAGTCATCAACAATAGTGGCGGTCATCATTGACTCAAGTAAGCCCACAACAGCAAGACCAATTGAATACGGTAAAACAATTTGCAGTGTTTCGAGTGTTAGGGGGACATCGGGCCATAAGAATATAGGTAGAGTGTCTGGTAGTTCGCCCATGTCGCCAACGGTTCTTATATCAAGACCCAAAAATATTGAAACCAGTGTAATAACAACAATACACACTAAAGGAGAGGGAAGTATTTTGCCAATAGTTGGAATATACGGAAATAAGTAAATAATACCTAAGCCCGCTGCGGTCATCGCATAAACATGCCAAGTAACATTAGTCAGCTCAGGTAACTGCGCCATAAATATTAAAATCGCCAGCGCATTTACAAACCCTGTTACAACAGAGCGCGATACAAAGCGCATTAATTCACCGAGCTTTAAAAAGCCTGCAAATATTTGTAGTACACCAGTGAGTAAGGTAGCAACCAGTAAGTATTCCAGACCATGATCTTTAACCAGCGTTACCATTAACAGTGCCATTGCACCGGTAGCCGCCGATATCATGCCAGGACGTCCGCCTACAAAGGCAATAATAACCGCAATACAAAATGAGGCGTATAAACCTACTTTTGGATCAACACCGGCAATAATAGAAAAGGCAATCGCTTCAGGTATTAGGGCAAGCGCCACAACAATACCAGCAAGCACATCGCCACGAACATTAGAGAGCCAATCTCTTTTTACGTGATCAAACATGTAATAAACCTAATTAGTTAGTTTCCCAAAGTATAGGGGAGTATTTTATTTAAATAACAGTGATTCTCGCGCAGGCGGCGATTAAGGTTGCACGTAACGTGCTGATGAAAAAAGGGAGTGGTTGCCTAGGGCGGCGTAAGTTTCAAGAAAAAAGCTCCTTTTGATTAGTTTATATTAATAATGCGGACGAATTATAAACATCACATATATATTAGCAATATGTTATTTGGCCTTAAAGACCAAACATTAATTTAATTATGCATTTGCTTATTTAAAACTCAAATGTAAAACCAAACTCTCTTAGTTTTTCGTATACGTTTATATCAAAACGGTACAAAGTAGCAGCTCGGTGAGCTACGTTGGTTTGTTTTTCTTTGCAGTTTATTAGTAAGTTCATTTTTTGGAACTTACGTCTAAAGTTAGGCTTATCGAGTGATTTATTTAAAATCGACTCGTAAATTCCTTGTAGCTCAAGCAAGGTAAACTTTTCAGGGAGCAGGCTAAAACCAATCGGCTCGTGCCTTACTTTATAGTGTAAGTAATCTAAGCCACTTTTTAAAATGTCGGCGTGGTCAAACATTAAAGGGAGAACGTTATTTACATCAAACCATTCACATTCTAAAGCATTGTCGCCGCTCACAAGATTGGTTTCTTCAAAGCGTACGAGCGAATAGTAAACAATGGTTATAATACGTCTAGCAGGGTAGCGGTCAACGTTACCAAACGCACCTAACTGATCTAAATAAAGGTTTTCAACACCGGTCGTACTTTTAACAACACGCAGAGCTGCTAACTAATGGTGACTTTGAAGCCGGTCTTGATTCATGGCAATCACGAGTCAGTGCTACTATTTCACTTGAAACAACCCAAGCTCACAGCGGGCAAAACCTATAATGTATCTGCGTGGGTTAAGTTATCTGACGATAACACAGCGGTATCGCCAGGAATTAAACTTACACTGCAAATTGAGCATGCGAGCACTGAATACCTCGAGCTAACCACTGTTACAAACGTAGTTGCAGGCGATTGGGTAAAGCTTTCGGGCACTTATACCCATTCAATAACAACCGAGGAAAGTGCGGCTTTACTTTATGTGGAGTCAAACGAACTGACTGCTGATTTTCATGCAGACGACGTATCGGTCATTTTGGTAGAACAATAAACCAAACTAAAAGTAATTAACCCCACATTTGATAGTCTGTATTTTTATACAGACTATCAAATGTGGGGTTTCATAAAAAGAAGTGCACTATGCTTTTATATTAGTAATGAGTATCGCTTTAAAGCGACATATACCGTCATTATAAATACATTAGCACGATAACGCCGGTGCGTGAAAAGCTATATTAGTTTGACTCAAATGACGAAAGTTTCTTTTGAACGTTATTTCGCAATACATCGTCTATGTACTCATTAAATGCCTTATTACCGGTTATCACGGGGTTTCGTTGATCAGATTTACGATTTTTTAATGTATTAATTTGATTAATTAGATCATGTGAAAACGGGTGGTTTGAGATACTTCCATCAACATCGTTTTTGTTTGCAATTTTTTGAAAATAATTTAAAGAGTGCAAATAAGTTTGATTTGCTTCTTTAGTATCCGGTAAACCGGTACCTCCCCAAAGTGCAACTGTATGAGGTATGCCATTATCTGTAACAGGTATTATCAAAGACAACCCACCAGGCGTATGTCCTGGTGTAGCAAGTACAGTTAAATTAGTTTTACCTAAACTTATTTTTTCGCCATCGATAACTTGGGTGTAAGTGCTAGGTAATGGTATTTCGGTAGAAAAGTTACCGAAAGGATCAGTTAATACAGGTGCATTTGGATTATGGATGTAGTCCCACTCATTTTTTCTCATTAAAATTTTAGCGCCATAATGTGATTCAAAGTAGTGAGCGCCGCCATAATGGTCGCTGTGGCCGTGAGTAACTATTACGTATTTAATATCTTCAGGATTTAAGCCTAACTCTTTTAGTCCAGGAACAATCACATGTTTGGCATCGTGCGGAGTCCACATGGTATCGATTAAAATAATGCCCTCAGTTGTAGTGATAACAAAAGTGTCTACGCTGATATATCCTACAAAATAAAGGTTATCAAATAGCTGAGTGGGTTCAAGAACAGTGGTATTGAACAAATCACTAGAGGTTAGCGAGGAAGGTAATTTATTTAATCTAGTACTTATTTTATCTTCACTCAATTTTGTAATATTACCGTTATTTGATGTTGTGCAGCCGCTCAGTAAGTAAGTTATTACTGTAATCGAGAAAATGCCTAAAAATGTTTTTTTCATATTTTACACCTTAGTTAATTAGGCATATTAAAAGCCCAAGTAATAAACTTTAGTACGCCGTTTATTTAATTATTAAATACAGGTTATGAACTCAAAATTAAAATTTAATGGATAAAACAACCTTAGCCTTTGTTTGTTTAGAGATCGAGTTTGTTATCTTTATCCTAAATGAGAGATGCGAAAGCATTAGTCATTTTGTAAATGAGGGTTTGAATAACGATAGAGGCGAATATATCGTTATTCATTGTATTTAAAATAGCTCTAGGTTACTTACTATCCTAGGCGTTTATATCATTGACTCGGTTAATTATAATATTAATTAAAAAAGCACATAAAATAACGGCAGGTATTGCATTGGCAACACTGTCGTAAACTACATGAAAAAATGTTGCACCAGCCATAATAACTAACAAACCACTTGCAGCTATAATGCTTAGTTTTTTTATCCAAATAGCAACAGCACCTGCAAGTTCACTTGCACCAATAAAATAGCCAAACCAAGCAGGTAAACCCATGAGTGCAAAAGATAAGTGCATTTGCTCAACTCCTGCTAGTTTTGCAGAGCCTGCAGCTATAAAGGCAAGTGTTGTTAATCCTAGTGATGTATACATAAAAATTCTTTTTACTTTTGTGCTCATGTTATTCCCAACTTTAATAAGAGTGATTTAAGCAGATGCTTAGCTTTTGACGTTAGAATAATCACAGTTCTTATTAATTAATATTGAATGTTTTTTTATAAGATATAAACTTTAGCTTTACATGTTTGGCGTAAATTATGAAATTAGAACAGCTTAGTATGTTTGTTACTGTTGCTCAGGTTGGATCATTGAGTGAAGCAAGTGCTCTTTTACACAAAACTCAACCAGCTATAAGCCAAGGTATTAAGCAACTAGAAAATACCCTTAACTTTGCCTTATTTAGTCGTAATGGTTATCGGTTAGAGCTTACCAGTGCAGGAAAAACTATGTTTCATAAGGCTATGAAATTGCTAGATGATGCAGCACAACTTAAACAAGTTGCACACCACATAGCACAGGGGAACGAGGTAAGTATAACGATTGCAATTGAAGCATCATTTAATTTAAAAGGTATTTTACCATTACTAAAAAATATGCAAAATCAGTTCCCTGAAACTCAAATAATAATCAGGCAAGAGTACATAACAGGTGCAATTGAAGCCTTACTTGATGGCTGTGCCGATCTGTGTATAACACCAACAATGGAATTTTCTGCACAAGAAGAGAAAACTGAAAAGCATTTGTTAAATAGCGGCTCATTAATCAATGTAGCTTCCCCTTTGTTGTTAAAGCGAAATCCAAACCTAAGGCAAGCCACTGATTTGTTGAACGAATACCAAATAATTGTGCAGGACTCAGGCACTGGTTCAAAAAACATAGAGTGGGGTGTACAGCAAGGTCAGCGACGATGGTATGTAAATGACTTTCCAACTAAAAAAATGCTTATCGAAAGTGCAATGGGTTGGGGCAAATTACCAGGTTATTTAGCTGATGAAGGTATTGCAAATAATACTCTGAAAATGCTGTCACTTAGTGATGTGCAAAATATAACGCCTCTAAAATATTACATTATTAAGAAAAGGGGAGAAGTGTTGGGACCTGTAGCAGAGGCTGTGTGGGAGCAATTTAAAAACTATCAGATATAACAATTACATATATGTGAAAAACGTATTTAAGTGTTTATATTGAGGTAATTTTGCAGCTTGTAAAATTAACGAAGGATTGGTTGTTGCATCAACCGGTTGTAGGGCTTTGATTGACTCTACATCGCCACTGTCGGCAACGACCGTGGTTACTTTTGAGTTGTTCTAACAAGTTCATAATGATGTACGCCTCGGCTTTAAAACCGAGACGATGTCCTTATACGTAGCGGATAACAATATTCTCAAGCAGCTCTTGTCGGCCAGAAACTTGCTTAGGATAGATGTCGTTTTCGTGTACTAACGTAGCAAGGCTCTCAAGTGATTGTTCACCTTTTAAAATGCTTTGGCCTAGGTCTCCTTTCCAGCCTGCGTAACGTTTTTCTACAAAGTCAGAAAGCTCGCCGCCTTCAATCATTGCTGCTGCATTGAGTAATGCTTTTGCCATCGTATCCATACCACCAATGTGACCGATGAATAAATCATCGCGTTCACACGATTGACGACGAAGTTTAGTATCAAAGTTAAAGCCACCGGTTGTAAAACCGCCATTCTTTATAATTTCGTAAACGACAAGTGTGCACTCAGCTACATCGTTAGGGAATTGATCTGTATCCCATCCGTTTTGCATATCACCACGGTTAGCATCAATACTACCCATAATACCTTTAGCGCAAGCAACGGCAATTTCGTGGTGGAAGCTATGACCTGCAAGTGTTGCGTGGTTTGCTTCAATGTTTACTTTAATTTTGTCTTGTAAGCCGTGCTTGTGTAAAAAGCCTGCAACCGTTGCTGTATCGTAATCGTAATCGTAATCGTACTGGTGCTTAGTTGGCTCTTGTGGTTTTGGCTCAATTAATAATGTGCCTTTAAAACCAATTTTTTTCTTGTGTTCTACAACCATTTTCAAAAAGCGTGCGTACTGCTCGCTTTCTTGCGCAAGATCTGTATTTAGTAGTGTGTCGTAACCTTCACGACCACCCCAAAGTACGTAGTTTTCGCCGCCTAAACGATGCGTAATTTCCATTGCATGTTTAACTTGCGCTGCTGCATATGCATACGTATTAGGATTAGGGTTTGTTGCACCACCGGCACAAAAACGTTTGTTTGAGAACAAGTTAGCAGTACCCCACAGTGGCTTTACACCAGTGCGCTGCATTTCTTTTTAGATAATGTTAGTTATGTGCGTTACGTAATCGAGGCTTTCTTGTAGTGTTTTGCCTTCAGGGGCAATATCAACATCATGAAAAATATTTGTATTTAAGTTTTTACACGAAACCAAAGGCAAAGAGCTTGAACAAATGAAAGGGTAAATATTACCCCTTTAATAAGCGCCAAAACTATTGTAATGGTTTGGCGCTTATTTTATTTATTTTCATACCTACAATGAAAAAGAGTGCTTATATTCATTTTTATTTTTCTATAAAAGACCCCTAATAGATAAAGTTATATTTAGGAGTCATTAATTTTCTAACTTGCACCGCAATAATACCTTACATAAATTATGCAGGCTAAGTGGCCTTAATAATAGTTACCCTATTTGTATGGTTGCTTTAGCAAATTTAAGAGGTTGTAATTTAGGTTTTGCAAAACAATAAGCAAATGTCAGTGGACCTACTCTGCCAATCAGCATAAGTAAAATTATTATTAGCTGGCTTGGCATACTTAAATTACTAGTAAAATCACGAGATAGCCCTACAGTGCTCAATGCCGAAATTACTTCAAAAGTAATATCTAAAAGAGACGCTTGCTCGATTTTACTCATAATCATGATGCTTAAAAAAGCCGTAAATAAGTATAAAATTACAACACTCAATGCTTTTATCACAAGTTTGTCGCTTAGCTCTCTGTTGAATATGGTTACCTGTGGTTTTTGACGTAAATAACTATACATAGCAAGTAGTAAAATAACAAAAGTTCCTATTTTAATGCCGCTTGCTGTACTTACCGAACCGCCACCTATTACCATTAATAACAATGTAAGCAATGTCGAGTCGGAACTGAGCTGGCTAATAGGTAAAGTATTAAAGCCTGCAGTACGTGGTGTAACTGCTTGAAACCAAGCAGTAATTATTTGCTCGCTAATAGGTAGGTTGGCAAGTGTGGCTGGATTTGAATATTCAAATAAAAAAATAAGCAAAAATGCACCGCAATTTATTACAGCACTTGCAATTAATACAATACGTGTATTAGTTGCTAATTTATGCCAGCGACGTTGTTGATATATATCTATTAAAACGGTAAACCCTAAGCCACCGATTATAAATAATGCACTGATAATAAGATTAACAGATACATCACTTTTAAAAGCCATTAAGCTATTACTGTCGAGTGCAAACCCGGCATTGTTAAAAGCCGAAATAGTATAAAATAGACTTTGATAGGCGCTACCCGCAATACCATAGTCATCTACCCAGCTAATAAAAAGTAAGCAAAATGCTATAGTCTGAATTATTAGCGAGTAAGTTATTACACATCTAGCTACATGGATCACTCCATTTAAATCGCTTGTATCGAATGCTTGGCTTGCAAGTAAACGTTGTTTTAATCCTAAGTTTTTACCAATACTTAAAAATGAAATAACGGCTACGGTCATAAAGCCGATTCCTCCAATTTGAATAAGTACCATAACAACACATTGCCCAAATGTGGTTAGCGCAGTACCTGTATCAATAACAACTAAGCCTGTAACTGTAACCGCAGAGGATGCAGTAAAAAAAGCTTGAATAAAGCTAAGCGATTCAACACTTGCAAAAGGTAATAGTAATAAGCAAGTGCCTAAAATAATGAGAGCAAAAAAACCAGCAGTTAAAATTAAAGGGGGGTTAACAGGCCTTTTGAAATTTTTTAAACGGCGATTAAATTGCTTTGGAAGTACGTGTGCTTGCCAGTTGATCATAAAGCTTTAAACCGTTTGGTGAGTTTTGTTAGGTAATGTTTAGAGCCCAGTAATACAAGGCTATCACCATGGCGTAACTCGGTGTCGAGTGTTAGGTCTGTATTAAAATTATCATCTCGGCGTAAGGTGAGCGGTTTTATATCTGAGTTACGGTCTTTTAAAAGCCAGCCAATATTGCGCCCTGATAAATGTAAATCTATGGCAAGCTCAACAATAAATGTAGATTGTGTAAGCGCAAAATACTGGTTAACCATAGGGTAGTTAAGTGCATGTGCTACTCTGATACCCATTTCTTCTTCGGGGTGAATAATACGGGATACGCCAAGTTTACTTAAAATTTGATGGTGACTTTTAGAGCACGCCTTAACCCATATTTGTTTAACACCAAGGTTTTTTAAATGCAGCACGCATAAAATACTCGCTTCTATGTTTTCACCAATTGCAACTAATACAGCTTGGCAGCTGGTTAAGTCGAGTCGAGCAAGCTGTGTTTCATCACTAGCATCTAAAATGACAGTGTAATTTAACTGATTAGCAAACGTGTTAATGGTGCTTTCGCTTATATCGGCTGCGCAAACGTGATGCCCCTGATTAGCAAGCTCAAGCGAGGCGGTAACACCAAAACTACCTAATCCAATTACTGCAAACTGTGCCATGTGCGTTCCTATTTAAAAAATACGACATAGCAAAGACTATGGAATTTTAGAAAAGAGTCACCCCATATCAATTAAGCTTTATAAACATTTAACACTACAGCCAAAAATCTTTATAAAAACTTTATACACAACGTATTAAAAAGCAGTAACCTATAAAAAGAGAATTTTATGGGAGTGCACAAATGGGTATTAATAAATGGCTTAAGCCGCTTTTATTAACAACAATTGCGCCTATTTTTATTGTGCTGGCTATTTTTCCAGTTCGAGAGTGGCTAACGACCACCGACATTGTGATGTTGCAATTACTTTGGGTGGCATGGGTTGCGGTGCGTCAAAATGCCGCCTTAGCGGGGATTACAACGTTAGTTAGTGTGGCATGTACCGACTGGTTTTTTGTACTGCCGTATTTTACATTTCATATCGAAAAAATTGAATACTTAGTCACTTTTACTGTCATGCTTATAGTTGGCTTGATGATAAGCAAATTGGCGGGCGAGCTAAGTAAAAACGTTCGTGATACCCAGTTACATGCCAGTAATACACGATGTTTATATGAGTTAGCTAAGGCGCTTAATGGGCTTGATGATATAAACGCTCAGCGCCAAGTATTTACAACATCGATTAAAAACCATCTAGGTATTACACTTCGTTGGAACAATAATACAATGGATAATGGAGAGTACTTCAATATCGAACAAAACACACAATGGGGCGGCTTTATTTCAGATGCCAAACTTAGTCCTGAAAACCGTGCATTTATAGATACGGCACTGTCTTTGTTGTTTCAGGTCCACGAAAACTCAAATCTTAGAAACCAGTCTGCATCGATGAAAGTACAAGCAGAGTTAGAACGTGCTAAAAACGCATTGCTGCGTAGTTTATCTCATGATCTACGCACGCCTTTAGCTACTATTATGGGCTCATCGAGTATGTTAGCTGACGAAAATATTGAGCTGAGTAAGGCATCAATTACAGAACAAGCAAAAAATATTTATGAGCAAAGTGAAATCTTAAATCAGCATTTTAACAAAGTGATGGAGCTTAGCCGGGTAAATAAAATAGGAGAGCAGCTAGCATGGCAAGCTATCAACGTACATACACTTGTTACTGAGGCTAAAGCACGCAGGCAGCAGCAATTAAGTGGTTTTAACTTAGTGTTAGTCTTTGATAAAGCTACTTGTTGTATAGGTGATATAACACTTTTAGAAATCGCGCTTGCGAATATATTCGAAAACGCGGCACGTTACGGTGATGGAGCGGCGACAGTGGACTTTAATACTGAGCGAATTGCTAATATAACACACTATAAAATAGCCGTAAGCAATCTCATAGTTACTCATCCAAGCAGTTCGGATGAAGGAGTTGGGCTTGGTAGCGTAATTTGCGATGTAGTTGCTCAGTTTCATCAAGGCGAATTTGTATTAGCTATTGATGAGCTGACCCAAGTAGCCACAGCAATACTTAGCTGGAGTGCAAAGAATGATTAATGTATTGGTGCTAGAAGACTCACCTGCATTGCAAAGTTTTTTAAAAACATTACTAGGTGCCAGTGGCTATAACGTATCAATTAGTGCGAAAGGGCTTGATGGTTTTTCATTAATGAGTGTGCAAAGCTTTGACTTAGTGTTACTTGATTTGGGATTGCTTGATATGGATGGACAAGCTTGGTTACTTGAAGTACGACAATGGAGCCAAATACCAATATTAGTGCTTTCGGCTCGCGATGGCGAGGTGGAAAAGGTTACAGCCCTTGATAATGGGGCAAACGATTATATAACCAAACCTTTTAGTGCAAACGAACTTCTGGCAAGAATGCGTGTGCTACTAAGAGTAAATACACAGCCGAGTTTGGCACTGCAATGCGGTAGCATCATTATAGATCCGCATAAGCACACAGTTACGCTTAACAGTAGCGATGTAAAGCTCACTAATAAAGAATATAAAATTTTGCTTATGTTATTTCAAAATAAAGATAAAGTGCTTACTCATAATGCTATTTTAAGTCAGGTATGGGGGGAGCAATACATTAATAGACCTGAGTATATTCGTGTACATGTAGCGCAACTAAGACAAAAGCTTGAAGTAAACCCTGCAAGCCCTATTCATATCTTAACTGAGCCTGCGGTAGGTTATAGATTAGTTGGGTAGGCACTAAAAAATTATCGTCCTAAATTTAGCTATTTAGGACGATAAAGTTACACGTTTTCTAGTTTCGTTCCTTTGGTTTCTGTTACTAAGTAAATAACAAAAAGCACCGATATTAATGCGAAAAATGCATAGAGCGAATATGCGAGTACAAGCCCTCCAGCGGCTAGCAATATGGGAAAGGTGATAGTGACTAAAAAATTAGCCAGCCATTGAGCAAGCCCTGCAACTCCTAAGCCTAATCCTCTCATGCTATTTGGAAATATCTCGCCGAGCATTACCCACATTACGGGACTCCATTAAAGGTTAAAAAAGAATACATATAAGTTGGCCTTTACAAGAAAACCAAAGTAGCAAAATCTTGATTCCATACAAAAAATTAGTAATAACCGCTCATGGACATAGCCGAAGTTGATATAAAAGCTGAACATTCAGCTAACCCAATACAAAGCGAATTAAACCTGCTCTACAGAGTAGTGCTCTTTTTATTTCAGTGTGAGATACCCAAGTTAGTAATACTTATATAATGCGGCTTTTTCATGTGGCTGCATTAATCAATAAGCAATTGCTTAATAAGGCAACCTGCTTAATTCAGGAATTTAATATGAATACCTTAAAACGAATTCGCTTTATCATTGCAATGTTTATGAGCATAAGTATTTGTGCGAACGGGCAAGACTCAGCTGAACTTAATGAGCAAGCAAAAGCCACACATAATGTGATTGCAAAAACACAATTAGGGCTTGTTAAAAGGGTGTCTGTACTAGATACAAAAATGCCAGTTAATAAATTTTTGGGGATCCCTTATGCACAAGCACCTATTGCTAATTTACGCTGGCAGGGACCTAAAAGTGCGACTCAGTGGCGAGACGTGCTTGATGCAACTCAATATGCCCCTGACTGTATGCAAACCACATTTCCTGGTGATTCGGCGCCCCTAAAAGGCTCATTGAGTGAAGACTGCCTTTACTTAAATATATGGGCACCAGCACAAGATATCACTCAAAAGCGCCCAGTTATGGTGTGGATACACGGTGGAGGCTTTGTCAATGGTGGTTCGTCAGCGGCTATTTATAGTGGTCAGTCGTTTGCCTAATCGGGCGTTGTATTTGTTAGTTTTAACTACAGGTTAGGGCGTTTTGGTTTCTTTGCTCATCCTGGGTTGAGTGAACAAAGCAAAAATACACCGCTTGGAAATTACGGCTTAATGGATCAAATCGCGGCCCTAAAATGGGTTAAAAATAACATTACCCATTTTGGTGGAGACGCTGATAATGTAACACTTTTTGGTGAGTCAGCTGGTGGTCGCTCGGTGAATTTTCATATGTTATTGCCCCAATCTAAAGGGCTTTTTCACAAAGCGATTGTGCAATCAGGGGGTGGTAGAAGTGATTCGACAGAGACGGTCGTATACTTAAATAAAAAAGGCACTAAAGGTAACCCTTCAACTGAGGATGCTGGCATTCAATTTGCTAGAAGTGTGGGAATTAATACCAATGATATAAAAGCACTCGCAAAACTACGTGCTTTACCTGCAGAAAAGGTATTGAGCGGTTTGAATATGATGAACGCAAATACGCCTACTTACAGCGGGCCTATGATTGACTCATCTATTGTATTAACAAGTGACGAGGAGGGGTTTGCTCAAGCTCTACAAACAAAAGTTCCACTTTTTATTGGCAGTACGGATTTTAAGTGGGGATTTTTAAAAGACTACAATCCGAAAGGTGCTATTGCAATAGCCACAGAAACGCTCGAATCAGTGAACAATAAAGCTCAGTTTACTAGAGCGTATGCGCCATTTGTGCTAGCTAAAAATGGGGAGTTAAATTATCCACTGCTAGGCTCTATGATATTCGGTGATAAGCGTTTTGTAGAACCTGCGCGCTATATTGCAAGCAAAGCGAGTATGAGTGAACAGCCTACATGGCTTTATCGTTTTAATTACGTCCCTAGCCACTTAAAAGGCAAAGTTGATGGCGCATACCATGCCACTGAAATACCTTTTGTATTTAATACTCTTGCGCAAAATCCGTTAACATCGCAAAACGATTTTAAAATTGCCAGTGCAATGCACGCTGCATGGGTAAGGTTTGCTAAATACAGCAACCCGTCACCTAAGCAAGGCATTGCTTGGCCTAATTACAATGCTAAAGATAATAGAATAATTGAATTTAACGAGAACGGAAGTGAGGTAAAACAAGACCCACTTGAGAATCGCTTAAATGAGATAACCAATCTAATTAGCCAATAAACATTTATAGAGCCCGTATATATACGGGCTTTTATTGGCATAAATATTAAATTTTCATAACTAAAATTTATATTTTTAGAGCGTGTTGATATGTGTTTATTAAAAAATTAAACAAAGCATGTTTAGTGCATTTTAAGCATGATATTAGATTTTAATGTATTAACCATTTGGTCCGTCTGTTAGGCTGATTCAGTATGCTAAAGCTGCATATGTGCCATTTAAATTAAACTCAAATACCACACAATAGCATTAAATCAAGGCGCAAACCCTGACCAAAGCGTTGCTGTTTACTTTTTAATTATTACGAAAAATTTCATTGATTCAGTAAAATTGTAGCTAGGTAAGCCGTATTTATTGGGTAGCAGACATGGCCTTAACGATTCAAATACATAGCTTATAGCTTAAAAGGAAAAGTTTAGGAGGCATATTATACAATTTGAATTCAATTGTTTTGATTCTGTGAAAGTTAAATTTCAGCAGCAAATCACCTCCAGATAAAATGTTGCCACTGAAATGTATGTTGTTTGGGTTAAATTTGTTACATATGGCAACCCATCACCTTATTTTACTCAAAATTTGCCACTACTTTCAGCGATAAAGAATGAAATTATTGAATTTAATCAGTTTTGGTAAGCTATCAAAAACGATCAGATAGTTAAGCTTTTAAACGATATAACTAAGTTAGTTAACTAATCCTATATATTAATAAATAAAGCCCATGTTACTAATATCATATGAGCTTATTATTTTAAGGGAACTTGTTTAAATTTTCTCGTATGGCATTCCCACATATTGGATTGCTATTACTTTTTTACCTTCTTCATAATTTAGATGAAAATCAAGGTCGGATGCCATGAATCGTTCAAGCGTTTTAGTCTCGTTTTCATTCATGTTGTCATCATCGTATTCATGCAGCATGTTTGACATCCACCATGAGAATCGCTCGGCGTGCCATACTCTTTTTAATGCTATTTCGGAGTATTTGGCTACCGCATCAGGTTCCTCACCATTGTATGTCTTATCTAGCAATTTGCTGAGGGTGGATACATCAGATGCTGCCAGATTAAGACCTTTAGCGCCTGTAGGTGGTACAATGTGAGCGGCATCGCCAACTAAAAATAAGCGTCCATCTTGCATTGGTTCACATACAAAGCTACGCAGAGGGGCAATACTTTTTTCAATGCTGGGGCCGGTAATCAGCATCTCAGCTACGTCTTCAGGTAAGCGTTTTTTAAGCTCAGTCCAAAATTCATCATCAGACCAATCTTCAATTTTATCAGTTAATGGCACCTGTAAATAATAACGTGAACGGGTTGAAGAGCGCATACTAGCTAAAGCAAAGCCTCGTTTAGTTTTACAGTAAATAAGCTCATCAGCAACGGGGGGAGTATCGCTAAGTAACCCAAGCCAGCCAAAAGGATAAATACGTTCAAATTCGTTACGTTTTTCTTTAGGGATAGATTGTCGAGAAACGCCATGAAAGCCATCGCATCCAGCAATATAATCACAGTCTAATTTATATTCAATACCATTTTGTGTAAACGTTACAAATGGGGAGTTTGAACTTTGCTCATGAATGGCAACATCACTAGACTCATAATAAGTCGTTGCCCCTATGTTTTGGCGCGCTTGCATTAAATCACGGGTAACTTCTGTTTGCCCGTAACACATAACGGTGCTGCCATTTGTAAGTGCCTTTATATCGATTCGATGACGTTGACCATAATGTGCTATTTCAAAGCCATCGTGAATGTGGCCTTCCTTTTTCATTCGCTCATCTACACCAGCTTCTGCTAGTAGACTCACTAATCCTTGTTCTAAAATACCTGCACGAATACGACCTAAAATATATTCGCCTGATGCGCGCTCTATAATTATGTTATCGATCCCCTTTTTAGCTAGAAGTTGACCGAGTAACAATCCAGAGGGCCCAGCGCCAATGATTGCTATTTTAGTTTTTAATGATTGCATTTTTATACTCGTTGAAAACATCGTGTTCTTTTATATTGCTGATTAGTTAATGTTTAAACCATTCACAATTGATGTCATCTGTTGTACTTTTGAGTCAAAGTTAATTTGAGTACACGTGCAGATGAATAAAAAAATTCCATTTTATGACCTATACGGAGAGCCGTTTATTCGCCAAGAGCCAGGTGCTGTTCATGTTGAAGATATAGCTTATCGAAGCAGTGAGCTTAAATGGGAGATATCACCACATCGTCATAATAAGTTAGTTCAAATTGTAATTGTTTTTAATAACTCTTGGGCTGCGAGGTTAGATGAAAGAGAGTATCAACTGAATGGGGATTGGGGGGTAATTATTCCGGCTGGTGTTGTACATGGCTTTCATTTTAAACCACGCACACAAGGCTTTGTAATTTCAATAGACGACTGTTTTTTAGTAAGCAATTATGGTGAGACTAGCCTGAATCAATTGTTATTAAAGCCATTAACGGTTGAGTTTGAAAATGCAGCACGTTTAGTGCATTTAAAGCACTACATAGAGCTGCTAATGTATGAAATTAATTATAATGAATTAGGTGCGCCTATTGCCGTTGAGCAATTGCTAAAATTGATATTATTAAATATTTTTAGGCAAAAAAACACTACTCTTTTGGCAAGTAACGCCCGCAGTCGAGAAACAGAAATAGTCGTTAATTTTAGAAGCTTAATTGAGCTAAATTATACCTCACATATGACTATTCCTGACTACGCTGAGAAGCTACATATATCTACTTCAAAGTTAAACCGTATTTGTAAAAGTTTATTAAATGATTCTCCCAAAGCAATTACTCATCAACGTCTGATCACTGAGGCAAAGCGACGTTTAATCTATACTACACAAACAATCGACGAAATAGCGCTTCATTTAGGATTTAAAGATAGCGCGTATTTTTGCCGTTTTTTTAAGTTAGCCACTAATACAACCCCAACATTATTCAAGCAACAGTCGAATATTAACTAGCTCGATTAAAGCATGCGCGTATTGTTTTTAATTATTGTTAAAAAACGCGATTGCATTTGGGTAGGCTGCCAGTCTTTTCGTATCGTCAGTCCTATACTACGGTCAGTATCGGGCAGTGTCATCGGGCAGATAGCTAATATTCCTGTTTGTACTTCTATTTCAACTTGCTTGGCTGGTAACAAGGCCGCTCGAGAACTGTTTAATAAAATACCGCGCGCAGCAACTTGCGAGCTGCACTCTATTACATGGCTTGGTGGTGGTAAACCTCGGCTAACAAATATGTTACTAAAAACCTGCCACGCGGGTGTGCTTTTGTTAGGTGCTACCCAATCAAGTTGTTGGAGCTCTTTTGTTGATATTGTTTGGCGGCTTGCCAAAGGGTGTTGAGCATTTACTACAACACAAAGTTGATCTTTAAATAATGGAATTTGTTCAATATCATTATGTTGAGCAGGGATGCGTAATGCACCGACAATGATGTCAATTTCACCATGAAGTAAGTTAGCTAGCTGCTCTTGGTATGGACCATCTATAATACTTAGCTGGGCATCAGGAAATTCATTATTTAAAGCAATAATACTCAATGGCACAATAGCTGAGCGTGCCAATGGTAAGCTACCTACTTTTAGAGCACCATCCATTTGTCCATTAAACTCCCTCATTTCATAAATACCTTGGCGTAATTCAGAGAAAAACAGCTTTGCAAAACGATTTAGCAAGTTTGCCGTCCACGTGGGTTCAATGCCCGTGGGAGAGCGCACTGCTAGCTCCTTTTTACATAGTTGCTCTAAATCTTTGATGCTGCGGTGTAAGGTGGGTTGCGACAAATTAAGTTTATTGGCTGCAGCGGTGTAGTTTTTCATTTGTACTAAGTGTATGAGTGCTACTAATTGCTTTGAAGTGACAGAGCGATTAAAGGCATCTTGTTTATGTTTATTATTAAAAATAACCCTCGAAAATTCATCCAAATACTCAAATGCACGTTCAACCCGATTTAGAAAAAATATACCGCTTGGCGTCGGTGTCATCCCCGAGTGGGTCCGAATAAATAGGACTTGATTAAGTTCGTTTTCAAGTTTTTTAATGCCTTGGGTGAGTGCCGACTGGGTTAAGTGAACAGTATTAGCTGCCTTGCTTAACGACATTAAGTTCCTTATATACAAGGCGCTTAACAAATGTCTATTGTTAAAATTCATTTTTATTTAACTCACACATTAATATTTGATTACTACCACTATAGAAAAAACTAATGTCCTTTGACAGCTTTTTAAAGTTCTTTATATAGCTGACTTCAATATACTCATTGCATCAATAGCGTTTAATTATAAATAAGGTAAATAGTATGGCTGTGTGTATTACAGATATAGCGCGCCCTAATAAAGAGATATTAGAAAAATACCAAAATGCTGAAGTTGCAACGGTACATGAGGCACAAGGTCGCGTTGGCTTATTAGCCAGCTATATGAAGCCTATTTATCGCTCTGCTCGTATTGCTGGCAGTGCAGTAACATGTGAAGTGGCTCCTGGCGACAACTGGATGATTCATGTAGCTGTAGAGCAATGTCAGCCAGGTGATGTACTTGTTGTTACACCTACGAGCGGGTGTATTGACGGTTTTTTTGGTGACTTGTTGGCAACTTCATTACAAGCGCGAGGCGTTAAAGGTTTAATTATTGATGGTGGCGTACGCGATATCGCAACACTGACTGAAATGGGCTTCCCGGTTTGGTCTAAAGATGTTTATGCGCAAGGTACAGTTAAAGAAACCATTGCAAATGTCAATGTGCCAGTTGTGTGCGCAGGGGCTTATATAAAACCTGGAGACATCATTGTTGCTGATGATGACGGCGTTGTTGTTGTTGAACAAAGTCGTGGTGAAGAGGTTCATGAAAAAGTCCTGAAACGTGTTGCTAACGAAGAAGACAAGCGAAAGCGTTTAGCTTCGGGTGAGTTAGGTTTGGATATATATGCTATGCGCGAGCGTTTAGCAGCTAAAGGCTTAACTTATATAAAGCAAAGTGAGGATAAGTAAATGCACGCGGCTATTCCTTGCTCAATTATGCGCGGTGGTACCTCTAAAGGGCTTTATTTTTTAGCCAGTGATCTTCCGAGTGATTCCTCAAAGCGCGATGAATTACTGTTACACATAATGGGGTCGCCTGACACAAGGCAAATTGATGGTTTAGGTGGTGCGCATCCTCTCACCAGTAAAGTGGCTATTGTTGAAAAATCAATGCGAGCAAATACTGATGTGGATTACCTTTTTTTACAAGTTGTAGTTGATAAAGCGGTGGTGAGTGATACACAAAATTGTGGCAATTTACTCGCCGGTGTTGCGCCATTTGCAATTGAGCAGGGCTTAGTGAATGCAAAAGAAAAAACAACCGATGTACGAATTCATATGCTAAATACTGCAGCCTCAGCTGTTGCACGCGTTCAAACTCCTAATGGCAAAGTAAGCTATAAAGGGGATGCCGTAATCGACGGTGTACCAGGTTCAGCAGCGCCTATCACGCTCGACTTTCTAGATATAGCGGGTGCCAATTGTGGTGCACTTTTTCCTACGGGTAATGCCATAGATGAAATTAATGGGTATTCAATAACCTGTATTGATAACGGCATGCCGGTGGTTATTTTAGATGCTAGCGAGTTTGGTTTAGTGGGTGATGAGTCGCCTAATTCACTCGAAGATAATACCGATTTAAAGCAAAAGATTGAAGCTATTCGTTTAATCGCGGCTAAGATGATGAATTTAGGGGATGTAACTAATAAAACGATTCCAAAAATGTCTTTAGTAAGCCCTGCAAAAAATGGTGGGGTAATTAACACTCGAACATTTATACCCCACCGTGTTCATGAGGCTATTGGGGTGTTAGGCAGTGTGAGCGTAGCAAGTGCATGTGTTTTAAAAGGTACAGTAGCCTATAGGCATGCTAACCAAAACTTTATTGATGGGGAGTTTGATATCGTTGTTGAGCATCCAACGGGTCAGTTTACTGTTGAAATGCAGGTATCAGGTATCGCTCAACTGAGCACTTATAAAATACATCGTTCTGCGCTGTTAAGAACCGCGCGCTTATTAATGGTCGGCTCAGCAATGGCTTGATCGACTACTAAAAGATAGTTTCAATAATACTCTCAGCAGGAGACACACAATGATAATAGACTGCCACGGACATTACACAACAGCGCCAGAGTCATTACAGCTTTTTAGAACAGCGCAAATTAAAGCATTTGAAGAGGGAAGAGCCCTTCCAGGCGTTCCCTATATTTCGGACGATGAAATTCGCGAAAGTATTGAAAAAAATCAGTTAAAATTACTTGATGAACGCGGCTTAGATATGACTATTTTTTCACCTCGTGCATCGGCTATGGCTCATCACGTAGGTAATGAGGAGGTATCAAAACAATGGACCTCAGCCTGTAACGATTTAATAGCGCGAGTTGTTGACTTATACCCTACGCGTTTTATAGGAGTGTGCCAATTACCACAATCGCCGGGAGTACCAATTGAAAATTCAGTTGCTGAGCTAGAGCGCTGTGTTAATGAATTAGGATTTGTTGGTTGTAATTTAAACCCTGACCCTTCTGGTGGTCATTGGACTTCAGCTCCGTTAACCGATCCGAGTTGGTTTCCACTTTATGAAAAAATGGTTGAGCTCGATGTTCCTGCAATGATCCATGTATCGGGCTCATGTAATCCAAATTTTCATGCGACGGGTGCGCATTATATGAATGCTGATACCACCGCATTCATGCAATTTTTACAAGGTGACTTGTTTAACGAGTTTCCTGATTTACGGTTTATTATACCCCATGGTGGTGGAGCGGTGCCTTATCATTGGGGGCGTTATCGTGGATTGGCTGATATGATGAAGCAGCCACCACTTAACGAGCATGTTATGAAAAATGTATATTTTGATACCTGCGTTTATCATCAACCAGGCATAGATTTATTAGTAGACGTTATTGATACTAAAAATATTTTATTTGGCTCTGAAATGATTGGGGCTGTGCGTGGTATTGATCCGCAAACCGGACACTATTTTGATGATACTAAACGTTACATTGACACATTAGAAATATCGGCAGCAGACAAAAAAGCGATTTTTGAAGAGAATGCGCGTCGCGTATACCCACGCTTGGACGTCAAATTAAAAGGGATGGGTTTGTGAGTAAATTTATAATGGATGCCGATTGGCTTCATTGGCATCAATCGCCATCAAAACCTGGTTTTGAGTTACCCGAAGGTGCGGTTGATGCGCATTGTCATGTATTCGGCCCCGGCAATGAGTTTGGTTTTGCGCCCGAGCGTAAATACACACCGTGCGATGCATCAAAACAGCAGCTCTGGGATTTACGCGATTACTTAGGATTTAGTCGAAATGTTATTGTGCAAGCAACCTGTCATGGAGCTGACAACAATGCGATGGTAGATGCGCTTTTAGCATCAAATGGTTTAGCACGTGGTATTGCAACTATTAAAGAAGATATTAGCGAAGCCGAGCTTGATAAATTACATGCTGCAGGTGTACGCGGTGTACGTTTTAATTTTGTAAAGCGCCTAGTTGATGCCTTGCCATTTGACTCGTTAAAACGTATAGCTGATCGTATTGTTAAACGTAATTGGCACATTGTTATCTATTTTGAAAGCCAAGATTTGCCCGAGCTTTATGATTTTTTCACTAGTTTGCCAACGACATTAGTCGTTGACCATATGGGGCGCCCAGATGTTACTAAACCTGTTGAAGGCGAAAACTTTGCGTTGTTTTTACAGTTTATGCGTGAGAATGAAAATGTGTGGTCTAAAGTAAGTTGCCCTGAACGGATCTCTGCTGATGGTCCTGATAAAGGCTACCAAGACGTTGTTCCTTTTGCGCGTAAAGTCGTGGAAAGTTTTCCTGATCGTGTTTTATGGGGCACTGATTGGCCGCACCCAAATATGAAAAGCCACATGCCCGACGATGGTAAATTAGTGGACATGATTCCACTTTTTGCACCTACTGCTGAATTACAGAAAAAGTTATTAATTGATAATCCAATGCGTTTGTATTGGTCGAAATAAGGAATACATATGGCTATTAATAAACCTTACAAAGAGGTGCCAGGTACCATTATATTTGACGCCGATATGGCGCGTTTAGGTTTTCACTTAAATCAATTTTGCATGTCGTTGATGAAAGCGCCAAATCGGAAGAAATTTAAAGCAGGTGAGAAAGTCTACCTTGATGAGTGGCCAATGAGCGAAGCACAAAAAGAAGCGGTTATAGCACGTGATTACAACAGAATGATGAGCCTAGGCGGCAATATTTATTTTCTTGCAAAAATATTTTCTAGCGACGGTATTAGTTTTCAAGCCGCAGCATCAACGATGACGGGGATGACACAAGATGAATACGCGCAAATGATGCTATCAGGGGGTCGTGCACCCGACAGCAGTAATACATTAAAGAAAGGAAGTTAATCATGGCCAAAATAAATGCAGGTGTTGCTACATCACATGTTCCGGCTATTGGGGCTGCTATTGATAATGGCATAACAGATAATGAGTATTGGAAACCATTATTTGAGGGTTATGATTACGCTAAAGAGTGGATAAAAAAGCAAAAACCAGACGTTGTATTATTAGTATATAACGATCATGCAACCGCGTTTGACTCTAATTTAGTTCCTACCTTTGCGATTGCAACGGGTGAAGAGTTTAAGCCAGCCGATGAAGGATGGGGGCCACGTCCTGTGCCAAATGTAAAAGGCTATCCTGAATTTGCTTCACATATTGCTCAATCTATTATTCAAGACGATTTTGACTTAACTGTCGTCAATACTTTAGATGTTGATCATGGCTTAACGGTCCCGTTATCACTGATGTTTGGTCAGCCTGAAAATTGGCCGTGTAAAGTTATTCCTATTGCAGTAAATGTAGTGCTTTATCCAACCCCATCTGGGCAGCGTTGTTACAATTTAGGTAAGGCCTTACGTAAAGCTGTAGAAAGTTTTGATGAAGACCTGAATGTACAAATTTGGGGGACGGGCGGCATGAGCCATCAATTACAGGGACCGCGTGCAGGTTTAATTAATAAAGAATTTGATAATGCTTTTTTAGATGACATTGTTGATGATGCTGAAAACTTAGCCCTAAAACCACATCTTGAATACATTAACCTAGCTGGCTCTGAAGGCATTGAGCTTATTATGTGGCTCGTAATGCGTGGTGCGCTCAATGATGAGGTTGAATTAAAGAAGCGTCATTATCATGTACCCGCATCTAATACTGCTGTTGGTCATCTTGTTTTAGAAAATAAATAACCTGGAGAAATTTTATGAAAGTAATTGTTGTTGGACCAGGCGCATTTGGAATTAAGCACCTTGACGGTATTAAAAATATCGAGGGTGTTGAAGTGGTAGCACTTGTTGGTCGTACGCTAGAAAAAACTCAAAAAGTGGCTGATGAGTATGGCATTCCACAGGTTTTTATAAGCTTAAATGATGCGCTTAAAATTGATGCCGATGCAGTGATTTTATGCACACCCACTCAGCAACACGCTGCGCAATCTATCCAATGTATGGAAGCGGGTAAGCATGTGCAAGTTGAAATCCCATTAGCAGATAGCTGGGAAGATTCATTAAAAGTAGTTGAGGTACAAAAGCGCACGGGGCTGACCTGTATGGTTGGGCATACTCGCCGCTTTAATCCATCACATCAATGGGTTAATAATAAAATTTCGGCTGATGAGTTTAGTATTCAGCAAATGGATGTACAAACGTACTTTTTCCGTCGTAAAAATATCAATGCTAAAGGCGAGGCCCGGTCGTGGACTGATCACCTTTTATGGCACCACGCTGCGCACACTGTTGATTTATTTGCTTATCAAGCAGGCGCTAAAGTGGTTAAAGCGAATGCTATTCAGGGACCAATTCACCCAGAGCTTGGTATTGCTTTAGATATGTCTATTCAATTACTAGCTGAAAATGGTGCAATTTGTACCTTATCATTATCGTTTAACAATGATGGGCCTTTAGGAACATTTTTCCGCTATATTGGTGACACAGGAACATACATAGCACGCTATGATGATTTAGTGGATGGCAAAGAAAATGCGATTGATGTCTCCGCTGTTGATGTATCAATGAATGGTATTGAGCTGCAAGATAGAGAGTTTTTTACTGCTATAAAAGAAGGTCGCGAGCCTAATTCAAGTGTGGAGCAGGTACTTGATTGTTATCGGGTGCTTCACGACTTAGAGCAGCAATTAAATAATCAATAATTAATCGCAAAGGAGGACGTATGAATAAGCGTAAAATTAATGGTCATAGCGTTAATCCAATTGGGTTGGGCTGTATGAACTTGAGCCATGCCTATGGGAGTCCTCCCTCAGATGAAGCTGCAATTAATTTATTACACGCAGCGATTGATTTAGGTGTTGAGCATTTTGATACTGCCGCTTTGTATGGATTTGGTAAAAATGAAGCCCTACTAGGTAAAGCTTTAGCACCACACCGAGATAAAATTTTTTTGGCGAGCAAATGTGGTATGGCGGGCGTTAATGGCAAGCGTGTTATTGATGGGCGTCCACAAACGCTTCGATCAACAATAGAGGCGTCTTTAACTAGTCTAAATACAGAAGTTCTAGATTTATATTACTTACATCGTATGGATAAATCTGTGCCGATTGAGGAGAGTGTTGGCGAGCTCTCGCGCTTAGTTGGTGAAGGAAAAATTAAAGCAATTGGCTTATCTGAGGTATCAGCCGACTCAATAAAGCGAGCAAATAATGTTCATTCGATTGCAGCGGTGCAATCAGAGTATTCGTTATGGACACGTAATCCTGAAATTGCAGTCCTCGAAACATGTAAGCATATAGGGGCTGCTTTTATTGCATTTTCACCATTAGCGAGAGGCTTCTTAACTGAGCAAGTTACCAGTCTAGAGGTACTAGTTGAAGGTGATATTAGACGTGGTATGCCACGCTTTAATGAACCTCATTTTAGCAAAAACAAGCAATTGTTAAGTGCATTAAAATCTATCGCACAAAGCACAAATTTAACACTGGCTCAATTGTGTTTAGCCTGGGTGCTTCATCAAGGTGAGCATGTTCATGTTATCCCTGGCACACAGAATAATGCACATTTAGCCGATAATGTAAGTGCTGAAAAAATTGTACTGTCAGCAGAGCAGTTAACGCAACTATCAGCTTTATTCTCACCGTTCTCAGTTAGTGGTCCGCGTTATCCTGAAGCAACTCAAGCGGAAATAGACACCGAAGAGTTTTAAATGTAGCAATTAAGGTTTTTCGTTTTGAGCTTATTACTAAATGATTTACTCACCCCGCTATATGCGGGGATTTTAATTGCATTCGCTTTTTTTGGATCATTTATTACCGCCGCATTTGGCGCAGGAGGCGGCTTATTACTACTGCTTTCAATGGCCTCTATACTGCCTATGTCAATTGTTATTCCCGTTCATGGCCTTGTTCAGTTAGGCTCTAATGCGACTCGAGCAATAGCAACGTTTAGATACATTGACCTGAATATGTTGGCTTATTTTTCAGTAGGAGGGCTGTTTGGTGCTGTGCTATCGACTACTGTAGTAACACAAATAGCACTTGAGCCGATGAAAATTGTGTTGGCAATATTTATTTTTTATTTGTTGTGGGGCCCAAAGCCTAAATTTAGTGGCACATCACCAAGCGTGCGCTTTATTGCAGGGTTAAGTACTGCCTTTCTCTCTGTATTTGTTGGCGCTAGCGGCCCAATTGTAAGCAGTTACTTGTATACAAACGAGTATGAAAAATTAAAATTTACGGCAACATTTTCAAGCTGTATGGCACTTCAGCATGTATTAAAAGCGGGAGTTTTTAGTGTTGTTGGATTTGCATTTTTTAATTGGCTGCCTTTAATTTTTTGTATGGTTGTCAGTGGTATGCTCGGAACGTTTATAGGTTTACATGTACTAAATAAGATTCCCACATCTAATTTTAAAAAGGGATTACGACTTATTTTGAGCTTTTTATCTCTGCATTTGATATGGCAAGGTGTCCGTTATTTTTATAATTAGTAGAGATAATATAAATAATACCCCCTCGCTGTCACTCATTTTCAGCGAAGGGATATTAACAACCTATTTAATCTAAGTTCTGGTAAGTTAAATTGCTTTAGCTAAGGCAATATGGGAGTCACGCATAATTGCAGAATGCTCAGCTTTGTCGCCTCCTTCTATTTCAATTTGAGCAAGTCGACCTGAGTTTTCAACAACAAGCTTACAACGCTCCCAACGACGCTCTTTAAAAGCGGTTAGTGCGTGTTCTAACTGAGCATGCTTAGTTAGTTCATCAGCCAGTACAATAGCGTCTTCAATACCTATACATGCACCCGACGCTAAATGAGGTGTCGTTGCATGTACTGCATCGCCAATAAGTACGATTCGGTTTTTATGCCATGCTTCTTTAACTAATAACCCTTCAAGTGGTCGGTAATCAATTTTAGAGTTTTCATTTAGGTGAGCATGTATTTCTTGTACTACCGGTGCTGGAAATTTGGCTACAAGTGCTTTTAATAAAGGTAAAAAGTCTTTTGGTTCAATATAATTATTTTCAATTTTATCCTCTGTAACAAACATATACATTTCGTTTTTCGACATAGGGTTAACCCCTACTTTAATATGTTCGCCTACCCACATTACCGTGTTATCAATGCCTTCAAGGCGAGGCAGTACGGCTCGCCATACACCTTGGCCTACAAATTTAGGCTTTTCAGCTTCAGGGAATGTGACTTGTCGTACTTTTGAGTACAAGCCATCAGCACCAATAATTAGGTCATATGTTTTTGTTGTGCCATCGGTAAAGGTTACTGTTGCCCCATTTTCGTCTTGTTCAATAGATGAAAATGTACAGCCAAGCCTAACATTGGCATTGGTTTGTTTCGTTTTATTTGCCAAAATTTGTGCAAGTGCTGGTCGCATTATAGCGCCCGCTTTTGGAATATTAGCATTAGCCATTAATGGCGTTGGTATATGGGCCAGGTGCAAACCATGTGGGGCATATATATCTAACCCTTCATGGGCACTGCCTTTTGCTAAAAACTCTTCTAAAATTCCAAGTTGTTGAAAAGCTCGAATTGTAGCTCCACCTAAACTGATCCCAGCCCCTTCTGCTCGCCAGTTAGGATCAATTTCTACCAAATCGACAGCTATATTTTTTTTCTCAAGTTCGATGGCTGCCGACATACCAGAGAAGCCACCACCAATTATTAATACATTAGAAATACACGGGTTCATTTTAGAACTCCTTTATTGTTGTTATATCCACCCAAATTTCATTGTGTTGGTGAATATCTAATTCAATGTTTGTTAAGGCCTGATTTTTACATGGCCCTTGTGTGCAAATACCAGTGCTAATTTCGAATAAAGCGCCGTGAGCAGCACAGACTATTTGATCACTTTTTGAATCTAAGTATTTATCTTTTTTCCAAGGTAATGTGGTATCACCGTAGTGAGGACAGATATCTTTATAGCCATAATACTCCCCATTTTTATGAACTATAAAGAGGCTGTCGCGCCCTTGATTAAGAGGGTCAAAGCCTTTAGCTTGACCCTCTGTAATATCGCTTTTATAGGCGATAAATACTTTACTCATGATTACTCTGGTTTACCGGGAGGTGGGCCCATTGGTGCCCACTTTTCGCGGTACTGAAGCAAGAAAGCTTGCGAATTATCAGCACCCGGCATTGCTTCTCGTGCAGTCCATTCATCATCGTGTAAATCCATATCAGCATCATATTCAATGTTGCAGCCAAACGGACTTTTGAAGTACCAAAACCAGTTTGATCCGAATATATGACGACCTGGCCCCCAAAAGCTTTGATAGCCTTTATTAACTAAGGCAGTACCTGCCTGAGAAACTTCTGTTGGTCCGCTCATATGAAAAGTGAAATGCTCAATACCTTGCATGTGTGGCGGGGTATTTATAAAAAATAATGTGTGGTGATCGTTGGTACCGGCAGGGCGCATAAAAGGACCTACATGGGTAAAACGATCCGTAGTAATAAAGCCTAAACGCTGTGCGTAAAAAGCTTCAGCTTTAACGGCATCCGGTACAAAATACACAACATGAGAAAGGCTACGAGGCTTTGCCTTGAAGTCTGTATTAATACCAATATTGTTTACAGCACGGTTGTTTTCACACCCTGGCGCGTTGACTTTTTCTGCTGGTAGATTCTCGAGCGATTGCCGTATGGTCACTTGAAAACCAATAACAAACCCTAAATCGTCAACAGATTCGATACTGCCATCGTCTAAAGTTATTACTGTTCGGTCTTTTTCAAGCTCTGTTTTTAAAGCATCTATTGTATGCTGATCTTTTACACCGTAAATTGTTTTACGCAGCATTGAACCAGTAGCAAGAGGATTCGGTAATGAGCTGTCATCTGCTTTTTTAATCTCAATACCTGTGCCATCAAGAGCAACAAATCGTGTTTCAGTTTTTTGTGTTAAGCCATAATCTAGTGCGAACTGCTTACAACTCTCGGTGTCTTCAACACCAAAAACAAGCGTATCGGGGCCAATAATATTCATGGTGTGATCCTTATTGTTTTTTTAATTCGTTAAATGTTTCAGCTACCCAATCAGCTATGTACTGACCCGCGTTTGAACTGTTGTCGAAGCTAGAGTGCTGTACACCACCTTCTCGTTCTGTAAAGATTTTTAGCTCACGCTTAGGGCTATTGACTAGTTGCTCAAAGGTGCGCTCGGCCCATTTAAGTGGAATTTGCGAATCTTTAGCGCCGTGAGTGACTAAAAATGGCACTTTAATTTTTTCAATTTGACCATCAAGGTGGACGTTTTCAGCAATTTCCATGAAATCATCCATATTTTTTGCACCCCAAACCCATTGCACATGTGCCCAGTAATGAGGTACGGGGAAGTCACCTTCTTTTTCTAAGCGACGTTTTTGAACGTCACGCCAATCGTGGTTTGCACCCCATACACAGCCTAGGGCAAGTCTCGGTTCATTCGCTACCGCACGAGGGCAGTAATAGCCACCTAAAGAGACACCTTCCATGCCAATTAGCTTGCTATCTACTTCATCATGTTGTTCTAACCAATCAACAACAACACTTGCCCAATGCTCAGTGTCAAAACGAGCATGGAAGTCTTGTAGCTTTAACGCTTCACCTGTACCTGGTTGATCTAAAACAAGTGATGAAACGCCACGTTCTGCTAACCATTGTGGTAAACCAACGCGATATTTCATTTCCTTTGATGAATCTAGGCCGTTTATTTGTATAAGAATAGGGGCAGGGCCTTTAACGCCTTTGGCTTTGACATAAAGAGCACTAAGGTGTTTGCCTTCATAAGGAATTTCCACGCGTTCACAGTTTTCGTGACCCAGTTCGATTGATTTTTGAAAAAGCGAAAGTGAACGTTTATACAGCTCTGTTCTTCCCGAGGCGCCATGTGCTTGAATGCGTTCACAGGTTATAAGGTAGGTTGCAGCGCGATTATATTTGTACCCTGCAGAAAGCAGTCTGCCGCGTTCTAGATCTTCTTCAGCAAGACCACATAGTTTATCGGCCATTTTAGCCCACGTGTCTCTAAATGCTTGAACGCCTTCTTTATCTGGTGATTTTGCAGCCTCTTGTAAAGGGCCACACATTTCTTCGATTTCGCCAATGCGAGCGCCCATTTCGATAGCTAAATTTACTGATAAATTCCATACATAATTCGTCGGGAAATACTTAAACATAATAACCTCTTAATAAATTAATGTGTTGTGCTCAACTACTTTTCTAGAAATGCGACAGCTCTGACAAAACCTGCTGAGGCATGTTTAATTTTGTAAGGAAAACATGAAACTAAAAAACCACTACTTGGTAGTGATGCTAAGTTTGCTAGCTTTTCCATTTGCCCATAACCAATGTCGCGACCCGCTTTATGGCCTTCCCAAATGATTGATGGGTCGCCGCTTTCTTCGAAACGTTGTTTAGTGAATTTAAAAGGAGCATCCCAGCTCCAAGCGTCGGTACCCACAACTTTTATACCGCGCTCTAAAAGATACAAGGTGGCTTCGCGGCCCATACCAACACCAGCATCAAGGTAACCAGGCTTACCGTAAACAGAGCCTGCACGGGTATTGACTAAAACGATGTCTAACGGCGATAAGGTGTGATTAATTCGGGCTAGCTCTTTTTCAACGTCTAGGGCAGTAATTACATAACCATCAGGGAAATCTCTAAAATCTAATTTAACACCGCGTTGAAAACACCACTCCAAGGGCAACTCATCAATACCAAAGGCTGGTTTTCCACCATCTGTGGTAGAGGCATAGTGCCATGGTGCGTCCATGTGAGTGCCACTATGAGTGGTGATCTCTAAACGTTCAGCCGCCCACGATTCATTCCCTGGGAGTTGATCTTTTTTTAAACCAGGGAACATTGATGACATTTCTGGCCAACCTTGTTGGTGGTCGGTATACTCGATTTTTGGTAATAATGGCGGTGGATCGGTATAGGGGTTATTCTCAAGCGTTACCGATAAATCGATTAATGTGTATTGTGATGGATTAAACATGTGTATTCTCCATTATGGCTTCTTGTTTTATATCTCCAAATATTGACTTGCCCTGCGAATCTAGTACTCGCATATGAACTGTTTCGCCAGATTGTAAAAAGTCTGTTTGTGGTTTGCCTGTGGCAATCATTTCCTTAGCACGTAGCTCTGAGATACAGGCTTGTCCTTTACTAATATCTGCGTTAGAAACAGTACCTGAGCCAAACACGGTGCCCGCTTTAATAGGGCGAGTTTTAGCGACATGGGCAATTAATTCATGAAAACCAAAAAACATCTCTGTGCCATCAGGCGCACCAAACCATTTGTCGTTACGGTAAACTTCTAGTGGCAGTGAAATACGACCATTACGCCAGTTTTCACCAAGCTCATCAGGGGTAATAGCAAATGGTGCGAAGCTGGTAGGGCCTTTAGCTTGTACAAAGCCAAAACCTGTTTTCATTTCTCTTGGCCCGAGTGCGCGATAGCTGATGTCGTTAAGCATGACTATTAGACGTATTTTCTCAAGTGCAAACTCTGGACTACTCCCCATTGGGATGTCACCGACCATCACGCCAAATTCGCCCTCAAAATCAAGACCAACTTCGTTACTTGGAGCTGCAATTTTATCATTAGCGCTAAGAAAGCTATCGCCAGCACCTTGATAAACAAGTGGATAAATATCAGCATCTTCGATTGGGTCCAGATGAAATGCTTGCTGCATCAACACGCCATGATTTAAAAAAAGTGAACCGTCTAACCATTGCCAACTACGTGGTAAAGGGGCCATTAATTGAGTGTTACACACTTTATTAATGCCTGTTAGCTCAAGTGCGTTAAGTGCCTCGTAGCGAAGTAAAAGCTTATCTTGTATAGCAGGCCATAAATCTAGTGCCTCTTGGAGCGTGCCGGCTAGGTCGCTAATGTCTACGTAGTCAGTTAGATCCTTTGAGACTAATACAAGCTGACCATCTGGTTTTGAATTATTAATTGTTGCAAATTTCATTGTGTGTCCGCAGATGTTGTTAAACTTTGGTTTAAGTCATATTAATACTTCATTTGCAATTGATGAAATTGAATGTTTAGATAGGTTGTATCAATAATTTTAATACTTAAAAATAATCAAAATTTAAAAATCAGCAGTGGACCAATGTTATGAGATTTGAGCATTTAGATTTAAATTTACTGGTTGCATTAGATGTTTTACTAGAAGAAAAAAACATAACCAAAAGCGCTAAGAGACTGCATTTATCGCAGTCTGCTATGAGCAGTATTTTGGGTAGAGCACGTGCCTTTTTCGAGGATGACTTGTTGGTGCAAGTTGG
The DNA here is from genome assembly GCF_014164415.1 of Pseudoalteromonas sp. SG43-1. Classification (NCBI taxonomy): domain Bacteria; kingdom Pseudomonadati; phylum Pseudomonadota; class Gammaproteobacteria; order Alteromonadales; family Pseudoalteromonadaceae; genus Pseudoalteromonas; species Pseudoalteromonas sp. SG43-1. The sequence goes on from NZ_JACJFD010000005.1 coordinate 107,343, forward strand.
TAAAACTATGCAACCGACCCCTTTTGCGCTTGAAGTTCAAGTACCAATTACGGAAGTACTGACAACCATTAGAGGCGGGATTATTGGTAAGCGATTTAATGATCCATTAAAAAGTGAACGTCATTTCAAAATTGTTGCATCGGATTATGTTATTCAAGTTCTGTTTTCTAGTATTTTAACCGAGCTTGCTACGTTAGCTCCATTATTGACGTTTGAGTTTTTATCGCCGTTTTCGCATGAAGTTAATATACTTACCAAAGGAGGAGCCGATTTATTTATAGCACCGGAATCGGTAATGCTTGGTGGTTACCCTAGTTCATTACTTATGGTTGATGAACTTGCATGTGTAGTCGATATGGATAACAAGTTAGTTGCTGGTGATGTAATTTCAGCTGAACAAGTTGGCAGTATGGGGCATGTGTCGGTAGGTTTTGCACGAACAAGTCATTTAAGTATTGAAACATGGTTAACGGAGACGATGGGAGGAAGTCGAAAAGTTGATATTATTACAAATGACTTTTCTACTATGATTTATACTTTGAAGGGGACTCAACGCGTAGCTATTTTACCCAAAAAGTTTGCCAATATACACGCACAAAAGCATGGTTTAAAGGTCGTTTCATTTCCCTTTGATACACCCCTTTTAGTTGAATCAATGATGTGGCACCCTACACTTGATAACGACCCTATACACCGGTGGTTAAGAGAAAAAGTAATTTCTACTGCACAAAACTTATAAAAAAGTCGCCTTAATAGGCGACTTATAGTTTTATATAATTAGGTCAGTGCTTTAATTCATACCGATTCAAATCTTGAGCTATTGATATCGTCCCTTTGTATTCACCTTGCACTTGCTTGGTATAAAAGTCGATTTCCTCTGGAGTATCTAACCCTGGCGCCATATGAGTAATGACGAGTTTTTTTACGTCTGCTGCTTTAGCCAGCTCACCGACCTGCTGAGGAGATAAGTGATGCTTTGAAAGGTGCCTATGAATACCTTTAAATTTTTTCTCTGGCATACGAGGATTCGTTTTCTTAATTTGATTAACGGTATGATCAATATCCATCATCTCACTAACTAATAAATCAACGCCGTTTGCGAGTTTTTCTACGGCCTTACTAGGGCCCGTGTCACCAGTGTAAACAGCAGTATAACCATCATCCAGTGTAAACTTAAACGATAAAGCTTGAAACTTGTTCCATTCGTCACTGCCTTTTGGCCAGCTATAATGAGTGTTTCTAATTACATTTAGAGTAAAGTCATCAAATTTAATATCTGAGCCATCTTGAACCTCAATTACTTTAATATTGTTATTTGCAGGAGCTGGAACTTGACCAGGAACACCATAATGACCTAATGCACCGTAAGTCATGTATTTAAAAATACCATCAACGGTTTGCTGAGTACCTGGCGGGCCATATATAACAAGCTCATTATTAGCACTTGTTTGCCACCTTAAACTAATAATTGCAGGCAAACCACCTGTGTGATCAAAGTGAAGGTGACTTAAAAATATAGCATCCACATCCTTTATATTAAGTCCTGCTTTTGCTAATTGCCCTGCAGTTCCATCACCCGCATCTACTAAATAGGTATTACCATTAACAAGCATCGCATTAGCTGGTTGAGAGTGTTTTGCATTAGGAATAGGGCCTGCCATCGTACCTAGAGTTATCCACTCATTTTTTGTTTCGCTTGCGTTACCGTTAAACGTAAATGCTAAACAGCCTATAGATAGAAATAAATTAAATAAAATACTACTTTTTTTCATTGTGTGTGCTCTCTTAATAGAAGTCATATTTAAATGTAATGCCGTATGTTCTTGGTTTTTCATAGGTTGACACCATGGTGTTGCCACCATTTGCAAATAACTGTGATGTTGCTTTTATCTCTTCGTCAGTTATGTTTCTCACATATGCGAGAATTGACCACTTATCATTTGCTGAAAATAATTGCATAGAAGTGTCTAAGGTAATAACATCTTCAGCACGCTGTGATGGTAAGAAGTCAAAGCCAACCCAACGTTCGTCGCGGTAACGAGCATCAAAAGACACCGATGCCGAATAACCATTATTAAACTCTAAGTAATGGTTAATACTTGCAGTTAAAGAAAGTGATGGCGAGTTTCTGCCTTCCTTACCTGAACAGTTGACATTATATGTGGGCTCCCCATCAGTCATGCTTATTACCGTTGTGTCACAACCAGTCACAACATTTACAGCTTCGTCTGGCGTTTTTTGAAGGTAACTAAACTCTTCAATCTCATTTTTTAGGTATTGAATATTACCTTTGATTCGTGTTGCTTCAGTCAGTTGATAAAGAATATCAACTTCAACGCCTTTAATACTTGATTGACCTATATTTTCAGTAAAGAATGCAGAATTACCATTACCATCAATACCAAAGTGACTTGCCTGTTGATCTTCATAATCCCAAATAAATGCCTCAGCATTGATTTGTAAATAATTATCTAAAAATCTATTTTTAGAACCAAATGTCCATGCATTTATATACTCAGGTAAAAACTCTTCACGACCTGCTGTTGGACTAAACCCTCCTGAACGATAGCCTGTTTCGTAACTAGTGTAGAGTAAATTACTATCAGCAATATCGTATTCTATTGCTGCTCGATACGTTATTTCGTCATTTTCTTGAACACGGTCAATTTGTGTTTGGTTAATGAAAAGCAAGTTTGCACGCAGGTTATCTGGCGCACCAGGAAACAACGGAATTTGGCCATACGGAACAGGACCTCGATTAGCTATAGGAGCTCCTTCTGGCAAATCCGCTGGATCAATAGATGTAATTGTTTCTGCAACAGTTGCACCAACAGGAATAACTGGCGCACCGTCACAATTAGGGATTTCTGGTCCGCCAGGGTAGGCTGGTAAATCTCTAATACATAAATTTAGAAATACATCCGCTTGTCCCTTAAATTCTTTTTTATCTTTGGTCCAACGCACAGCACCAACGAGTCTAAGATCATCAGAGATGTGATATTTACCATGAACAAAAAACGCGGTTGACTTTGTACTGGAGTTTTCAATATCTTGCGTTGATTGCAAGCTGTATTGGTTAAATGAGGCTAGACCATCAACTTTTTCATCAAAGTAAAAGCCACCCATAATTAAATCAAGCGCCCCTACGGTTGTAGAGAAACGAGCTTCTAAACTAGATTGCTGGTGATTTTCTTGATTAATAGCTGCTTGGAAAGCGGGATTATTAAATAAAACGTCAACCGTATTCTCTCTATAAGCCGGAATAATTGTTAGATCACCCAATGATGTTGCAACGTTTAACTCTGCCGACACCCCCATATACTCGTTGTCTATATAAGGGTCATATAGGGGAGTGATAGAAGTAAATGCTGGCGAGGTTATTTGGCCTGTGTAGTATTCAACTGCAGCTGGTGTACCTGGGCCTGTATGAGGAGCTGATACGTTATCTGGAGCAGGATTGAAGTTGTAACCTGGAATATTTTTTGGGTGGTTATTACTTCCTTGGAGTGGGAATCCGTAACTACCTTCAAATGAAGGTGAATTACCATTGCCTTTTGTTGTTGAGTAATCTGCAGTGACGGTAAGGTTTACATCTTCTGAAAACTCACCAAATAAACGTGCGCGGAATGCGGTATCATCTGTTGCCGCTGTACCATCATCGTTGTAGCCGTCATTTTTAGTTTTGCCAATCGCAAAACGAGCTGCCCAGTCATCGCTTATTGGTAAATTGACAGCACCAGAAGCTGTTATTGTTCCATAGTTAGCAGCACCAATAGAAATATTGCCAAATGTCTCACCAAGTTCAGGTTTTGTTGAAATAACATTGATCGCACCCGCTGTTGCATTTCGGCCATAAAGAGTGCCCTGAGGTCCCTTTAAAACCTCTATACGTTCTACATCTAAAAATGATGCCGTTGTGGCTGTTGGGCGCCCTAAAAATACACCGTCTACGTTAAATGCTAAAGCAGCATCTGTGTATGCATTTACAGCAAAGTTACCAACGCCTCTGACAAAAAATACAGTATTAGAGCCGCCACCAGAGACAACATTGAGTGCAGGTGATATTTTATTAAGCCCTGTTGCATCGGTAACACCGATGCGTGATAGTTCTTTACCTGTTGCGGCATCAATAGGTACAGCCACATCTTGTAAACTTTCTGTTTTTCTAAGTGCTGTAACCGTTATTAACTCAATACCACTATCTGCTTTAGGTTCTGTAGTTTTTTCGGCAGTTTGAGCCGAAATAGCTAAAGGTGCTAAACATGCAGTCAGAATACATGAACGTAAATACGATTTGTTCATAGTTCTATCCTTATAATTGTGTGTGTAAAAGCGTTTTACTAATCACTTGTTAATATAAGTGACGAGATTGCGATGTGTGTGCAACGCAAAAGTAAAGATAAAGTAAAAACTGCATATCAAGTTAATTGATTTTTATGATTGAAGTTACCTATTTCATAGATACATGAGAGAACTAGGCACTCTAGCGAGGAAAGGTGATAAAAAAGGTAATTGCAATTAACTATTTATTTACGTGATACATTCTATCTAAATATTAAATTCTACAATTGGAAACTTTCAACACATAGTGGAGCCTTCGGGTTTGTATTTAATGACTCGACAACACACTAAGCAAAACACACAATAATTAAAGGAAGTTTTTATGAATACTATCTCGCCCACTGTGGCTTCTACTAAACACGGTATTATTTTAATTTTAGCGGCTATTATGCCTGTTATGGCAGTCATCTCCCTTGTTCCTGTGCTGCCTATGTTACTTGAAGAGTTTAAGCATATTAGTGGTTATGAGGTTTTAGTGCCTATTGCTATGACTATTCCTGCACTCTGTGTTGCTGTATTCTCTCCAATTGCGGGTTCTCTTTCTGATAAGTTTGGCAGGAAGTCGCTCCTTATTTTTGCTCTGTTAATATACAGCGCTGTTGGGGTATTACCTTATTTCTTGGAAAGTTTATCTCATATAATAGTATCTCGTATTTTTTTAGGTATTACAGAAGCGGTTATTATGACAATTGCTACCGCATTAATTGCTGACTACTTCATAGGAAAAGAAAGACAAAAATGGATTTCTATACAAATAGCGTCAGTGAGCTTAAGTGCTATTTTTCTCATTGCACTTGGCGGTATGTTGGGTGAAGTATTGGGTTCAAGAGGCCCATTTGTTTTATACTTACTTGCCTTGCCTGTTGCTTTGCTGGTTGCTTTAAACTTATTTGAACCTAAAGTAAGAGCAAATGAAGACAAACAACTCACGGGATTCCCTGTAATAAAAGTACTGCCTCTATTATTTATAACACTATTTGTTGGTATTATTTTTTATTCTATGATTGTAAAACTAGGTGAAGTACTGTCGATTAGTCAGGCAGTGACGCCTGCTATTATTGGCGGAATAGGAGCTTTAGCAAATATAGGTGTTGCATTAGGTGCATTTTGTTACGGAAAAATTAAGCATATCTCAGGGCCACTTTTATTATGTGTTGGTTTTGGTTTAAGTGCCTTTGGTTACTTTGCAACAGCAGTGTCTTCTTCAATTGTAATTTCATCAATAGCTATTTTTATTGGTTGCTTGGGTTTTGGCTCTTTATTACCAACGACTTTAACATGGGTATTAAAGCTACTCCCTGAAAATGTACGTGGTAAAGGAACTGGGATGTGGACGGGTATGTTCTTTTTAGGTCAGTTTACAGCACCTATTGTTGTAACTTTACTTCAAAAAACATTGGACTCTTTGAGTGCTGTGCTTGTGCTAATTGCTATTTGTTGTGCAATTGCATCGCTGGTCGCTGCACTAAAAAGTAAAGGTGCAAGAGATTTAAAGTGTGATGATACAAATAAGGCACCTGTTTGAACATTCAATGGGCCTAAATTCAATCTCTTAACTCCAATGAATAGAGCTTAATTGTTTCAAGCATTGATTTAGCCGCGATAGATAAAGACGTGATAGGTTTAGAAATAACGCCTACACGTCTTGCAATAATAGGGGAATTTATTTCTCTGCATATTACGCCTGCTTCTAATGCTTGCTCTTTGCAAAGTGCAGGTACAACAGCCACTCCTAAATCATTACTCACCATCCTTATAACAGTCGCTAACTGGTGCGCATCAAATGCAGGGTTGAGTGCAATGTTATGCTGCGAGAGAGTGTCTTCAATTAGCCCTCTGACAGAAGAGGGACTTTGCAGAGTAATTAACTCAAACTTTAGTAGCTCCGACCAACTAATACTATGGCACTTAGCAAGCGGATGAAATTGAGGTAAAACCACAATAAATTGATCGTTATACAGCGGATGAAATACTAAGTCACCATTATGTTTAGGCTCAAATGAAATACCGAGTTCCACCAAGTCAGCATTTACCAAGTCAATAACCGTATCAGATAAGACATCGTCCACTGAGAGTTTTATGTTTGGGTACTTTGTATGAAAACGCTTAATTATTTTTGGCAAAATTGAACTGGCAAAAGAGGGCATGGCTGCGATAGATGTATGCCCAAGATCCAGTGCAAATCGCTTTTTCATCTCTCGTTCTGCTGCGTCTATTTGGTTTAATAAGTTTTTAGCGACAGGTAAAAATGCTTTACCTTCTTGGGTGAGTACTAATGTACGTGTTGTGCGAGTTAATAATTTACCGCCCAAGCTCTCTTCTAAATTTTTGATACTTAAACTAAGCGCGGGTTGCGATAAGTGTAATTTAGCTGCGGCTTCTACAAAGCTTAGGCTGGAAGCCACCTGCGTAAATGCCTTCAATTGTTTTATATTCATTTATAAGAAAAACTAATTAATAAAACATAATTATAAAATTAACTATATCTTGCTTTGTTGTCAAACTAATAAACACATTCTTAATTTGGACTTAAACAATGGCTGGATTTAATAAAGTAGTAATTACGTATTCTCAAGCGCTTGAAGGACTTGAAGACGGTATGACCGTTTTAGCTGGTGGCTTTGGCTTATGCGGTATACCAGAGAATTTAATTAAGGAAATACAAAAAAAAGGTACTAAGGGGTTAACGCTTGTGTCGAATAACTGTGGTGTTGATGACTTTGGTTTAGGGTTGCTGCTAGAAAAACGACAAATCAAAAAGATCATTGCGTCTTATGTTGGTGAAAATGCAGAGTTTGAGCGACAAATGATGTCTGGTGAACTGGATGTTGAATTGACACCTCAAGGTACATTAGCCGAAAAAATGCGTGCCGGTGGTGCCGGTATTCCTGCCTTTTTCACCGCAACGGGTTATGGAACTCCAGTTGCACAAGGAAAAGAAGAACGTAACTTTAATGGTAAAACTTACATCTTAGAAGAATCGATAAAAGGTGATTTTGCCATTGTTAAAGCTTGGAAAGCTGATACATATGGTAATTTAGTTTATCGAAAAACAGCACGTAATTTTAATCCTTTAGTTGCAACAGCTGGCACAGTTACGGTTGTTGAAGTTGAAGAAATTGTTGAAGCAGGGCAATTAGATCCCGATGAAATTCATACCCCTGGGATATATGTGGATCGGGTTATTAAAGGTTCATTTGAAAAACGTATAGAACAACGCACAACTCGTGCTTCACAAGTTTTAGGAGTGTAACAATGGCTTTATCTCGTGAACAATTAGCAATGCGTGTTGCGCAAGAACTACAAGATGGATACTACGTAAACTTAGGTATTGGTATTCCGACGCTTGTTGCTAACTATGTGCCTGAAGGCATTGAAGTGATGCTTCAATCAGAAAACGGATTGTTAGGTATGGGGCAATTTCCAACAGAAGATGAACTTGATGCTGATTTAATCAATGCAGGCAAACAAACGGTGACTATGGCAACCGGCGCCTCAATTTTTGATAGTGCAGAGTCGTTTGCCATGATCCGTGGCGGGCATGTTGATTTAACTGTATTAGGTGCCTTTGAAGTAGATGTGAATGGTAATATTGCGTCTTACATGGTCCCCGGGAAGTTAATTAAAGGAATGGGAGGTGCTATGGATTTAGTGGCGGGTGCCGATAACATTATTGTCACTATGACCCATGCATCAAAGCATGGTGAATCAAAGTTATTAGCAAATTGTACATTGCCATTAACAGGTAAAGGTTGTATTAAAAAAGTATTAACTGATTTAGCTTTTATAGAAATTAAAGACGGTAAATTTCATTTGTTAGAAAGGGCGCCGAATGTCTCGGTAGAAGATATTCAACGGTTAACAGCAGGTGAGCTTGTTATTCCTGAGTATGTACCAGAAATGGACTTGCCCGAGGTGGTAGCATGAAGGCTGTTATTGTTGCTGCAAAAAGAACTGCAATTGGCGGTTTTGGACAAAGTTTGGCAAGTCTGTCAGCCATTGAAATAGGCAGTCAGTTACTTAAAACCGTTCTTGATGAAACACCGCAAGTAAAGCCACACATTGAGGAGGTGATTTTAGGGCAGGTGCTAACAGCAGGTTGTGGCCAAAATCCAGCAAGGCAGACAGCACTTAATGCCGGACTACCTATTAATGTGTCTGCTTTTACTATTAATCACGTATGTGGCTCAGGACTAAAAGCGGTGCAATTGGCTGCGCAATCAGTTCTTTGCGGTGATGCTAAAATGGTGGTTGCTGGTGGGCAAGAAAGTATGTCTCAGGCGGCGCACGTATTACCCAATAATAGAGTACCTAAAAAGTTAGGTGACTTATCTTTGGTTGATAGCCTGATAAAAGATGGTTTGTGGGATAGTCGCGAAAATATACATATGGGAATTACAGCTGAAAATATAGCTGAAAAATTTGCTGTTTCTAGAGCGGAACAAGATGAATTTGCAGTTCATTCACAGCAAAAAGCAGCAAATGCTATTAGCAGTGGTTTATTCAAAGATGAAATTGCCCCTATTTATATTGCAAAACGTGGAGGCGATATCCAGAGTTTTGATGTTGATGAATCAGTAAAAGCTGATACACAAATTATAAACCTTAGTAAGCTTAGGCCTGCGTTCAAAAAAGACGGTTCAGTTACTGCTGGAAATAGTTCGACTATTAACGACGGCGCAGCGATGGTGGTGGTTACTACAGACGAGTATGCAAAAAAGTTAAACTTACCTATTTTAGCTGTGATTGAAGCTACCGCTTGCGAAGGTGTTGAGCCGCTTTACATGGGCACTGGCCCAATAGCGGCCACGCAGGCTGTGTGTAAAAAAGCGGGCTGGCAAGTGCATGATATTGATTTAATTGAAGCTAATGAGGCATTTTCAGCCCAAGCACTGCACGTAAATAATGAATTAGGGCTTGATCCTAAAAAATTAAATGTAAATGGGGGGGCGGTAGCTTTAGGCCACCCCATAGGTGCTTCAGGTTGTCGTATTTTAGTCTCGCTGATATATCAAATGCAGCGAGCTAATAAAACAAAAGGGTTAGCAACACTTTGTATTGGTGGTGGTATGGGCATTGCTATGTTGGTCTCGCGTGAGCGCACAAAGGCTTAATAAGTTTTAATATTTAAAGCCCGTCTTTATTAGCAAGCTTCATACCTTACAGAATATGGCTCATTCAATGTGTAAGAGTGAGTAACACTCCTGCGCAGGTTATTTATTTGCGTGCGAAATAACAGTGAGTATGTTCTTAAGCTCTGTTCGGTGATAGTTTCGATCGTAACCGAGTGTTGCTTGTGCATGCTCACGCATAATTCCTTCTGCACGAGCACCTTGGCGAGAAAGCATTGCATGAAATACGTGGTGATGTTGCTGATGGGCAAATGCAAAGCGTTTAAACTCTTTTTGCATATTATTTTTGTCGATGGCAAGCGCGCTTACCGATGCAAATGGTAGGTGCTCATTTTTAGATAGTGCAGCCTGGATAGCCAAGTTACCCGACGCTTCAATAATTAGTAGATGAAAACGGCGGTTCATATCATGGTAGGTTGCTAAGTCATCTTCAGTTAGCTCGGCCCCTTCAAATAATAAATCACCACAAGTAAGCAGGGATTGCATTTCATTTTTTTGTTCTTCATTAAGGCCGTTTTCAGCAGCTTGTCGAGCAGCTAGGCCTTCTAATACTCCTCTTACTTCAATAGCGCCTTCAATTTCAATTGGTGAGACTGAGCGAACTTCGTAGCCACGCCTAGGAAGTTTGGTCAACAAACCTTCTTGTTCAAGTGTTCTAAATGCAATTCTTACAGGCGTTCTTGAAACACCTAGACGTTCAGAAGTGGCAATTTCAACTAGCCTTTCTCCGGTTTTTAGTGCTCCAGTTAAAATCATTTGTCGCAATGTGGTTACTGCATTTTGGCCTGACTTAGTCATAAAAAATTACCTTAATTACTTTTTAAACTGGATCCAATTAAGAATCTACACTGCATATAGTCATTGAAATAGTGTGAATTTACAACTAAAGCGTGACTAAAAGTGCAAAAAATAAAATTATATGGATCCAATTTACGCATGTTTGTTTTATTTATCTGGATTATTAGTTTATATTGGATCCAATGACAACAAAAACACAACAGGAGATCAAGGTATGGCTAAGCAGACCTTTATTAAAAATACATGGTATGTGGCGGCAATGAGTGATGAAATCAATCACAATAAACCACTCGGCCGAAAAGTGTGTGATCAAAGTATTGCTTTTTATCGTCAGACGGATGGAAAAGTAGCTGCGGTGCTAGATTTTTGTCCACACCGTGGCGCAGCTTTATCTTTAGGATATGTTGAGGACGGCTTGCTTGTATGCGGCTATCATGGTCTAAAAATGGGTGAGGACGGTAAAACAAAAGAAATGCCGCTGCAACGTGTGCAGAAATTTCCGTGTATGAAGTCATTTGCAGTTGAGGAGCGCTTTGGTTTTATCTGGGTTTGGCCTGGTGATAAAGATGCTGCAAATACAGATCTTATCCCACACTTACCTTGGGCTGAAGATGATACTTGGGCCTATGGGGGGGGGTTGTATCATATAAAATGCGACTATCGTTTAATGATCGATAATCTAATGGACTTAACACATGAAACGTACGTTCATGCTAGTAGTATAGGCCAAAAAGAAATTGATGAGTCTCCGGTGCAAACTGAAGTAGAAGGCGATAAAGTTTTTTGTCGCCGTTATATGGAAAATATTATGGCACCGCCATTTTGGCGAACTGCTCTGGAGGGTAATGGGCTTGCATCGGATACACTAGTAGACCGTTGGCAAATTTGTCGCTTTATGCCGCCATCACATGTAATGATTGATGTGGGTGTAGCACATGCTGGTTATGGTGGTTTTGATGCACCAAAAAATAAAAAAGCGAGCAGTACAGTGGTTGATTTTATTACTCCTGAGACTGAAAATACGATGTGGTACTTTTGGGGGATGGCACGTAACTTTAATGCCCAAGACGCTACATTAACTGATAAAATTAGAGAAGGGCAAGGCAGTATTTTCCAAGAAGATTTAGAGGTATTAGAGCGTCAGCAGCAAAATCTGAAGAATTTCCCGCAATTTGATCTTTTAAAGCTTGATATAGATGCAGGTGGTGTTCAGTCGCGACGTATCATTGAGCGTTTAATTGATAAAGAAATAAATGCGAAAAATATATCTACAGACGAGCTACCGCTCCAATCAGTAACATTTTAACAAAGGGAATTAGGATGATTTCAGTTATTGTTAAAAATGTGGTCGTTGAAGCAAAGGCGGTTGTTAGGCTCGTACTTGGATGCGCTGACAATGAGGATTTGCCACCATTTGAGGCAGGTGCACATATTGATATAAAGCTACCAAATGGTTTGCTTCGTCAATATTCTCTATGTCGGTTACAGTGCGACCCACGTTACTACGAAATTGCAGTATTAAAAGATCCTCAATCTCGTGGTGGATCAGCAGAGGTACATAGCCTACAAATAGGCGATAGAGTCGAAGTAAGTGAACCTAAAAATCACTTTTCATTGCTGAATCCAAAGAAAAATACATTACTGATTGCAGGTGGAATAGGGGTTACGCCATTATTAACGATGGCTCAAACATTACATAGTTTAGGGACACCTTTCGCATTTCACTATTGCGCTAAATCTTCTGAAACTGCAGCATTTGTTGAAGCATTAAAATTAGGGTCGTTTAGCGATAAAATAGCGTTTCACTTTAGCCAAGAATTGCAATCGGGTCGTATGGATGTAGAACAGGTGCTAAGTGAGCATATTCATGATACTGACTTGTATATATGTGGCCCTGCTGAGTTTATAACATATGTATTAAATCATGCTCGTTTGCTGGGTTGGTCTGAGGAGAGATTGCATCGAGAGTACTTCGCCGCACCAGTGGTTGCTGAAAATATTTCAGAAGACACGTCATTCACTATAAAAATTGCTAGCTCAGGTAAACAGTTTACTGTAGGCGAAGGGCAGTCTATCTCTCAAGTGCTAGAGGTTAATGGGATATTTATACCAGTTGCGTGTGAATCAGGAGTTTGTGGCACTTGCCAAACTGGTGTAGTGGAAGGCAATCCGGAACATCGCGATGTTTTTTTAACAGACAAAGAAAAAGCACAAGGCAAGTTGATTATGCCGTGTTGTTCAAGAGCAAAAACAGGGTCCATAACACTCGATTTATAAATACACTTACACGTATAAAACGATTTATAATTACTTTTATACGTGTAACCCGTATCAGCAACGCATAATTTAGGCTTTCCCACGAAATGCCGAGATACAGCTTGCTAGAATTACAAAGCCTAAAGACACGTTAAACGCGAGTGAAATTGTACTCATTAAAGCATGACTATGTTGCGCTGAAAACGTGCTGTCCCCTAAGTAATAATGCACAATTAAATTTACCAAGCTCATTCCAAATAAATTACCAATTGTTCGTGATAAATTCATGGAAGAAGAGGCTACGCCTAACTCATTCTTATCTACAGCACCCATAATTGCATTATTGTTAGGTGTTGAGAATAAGCCAAAGCCAATACCTAACAATAACAGTGAGCCACTTATGTATGTGATACTTGAGTCCATAGATAACAGTGATAGTAAAAAAAAGCTGACCATAACAATTATACAGCCAAATGTAGCTATTATGCGTGGCTGTAATTTATCTGAAAGTTTACCAGACAATGGTGCCATAATGGCCATAGAAACCGCTTGCAGTAACACGATTTGGCCAGCATGAGAAGGACTTAACCCTTTAATATATTGCAGATATAAGCTTAACAAAAAAGCCAATGAAAAATTACTGGCGTACATTAAAAACGATGTAGACAGCGATAAGCTAAATACTCTGCTTTCTAAGAACATTTGTACTCTGATTAGTGGTCGCCTGCTTTTACTTTGGTGAATAATAAATAATCCTAAGCTTATTACCGAAAGTAATGTTAAACCCCATCCAGTCATAGTGGGTAAATCACTGAGTCCTAATACTAAACATATTGCAAAGAGTGAGAAAAGCGCAGTACCCCACCAGTCAAACGAGGATTTTTTATCGTTTTTCCACTCACCATGTAAAAAAAGTTTAATAGCAAGTAGTAGCAGAAGGACAAGCGGAATTTGAGAGTAAAATACAGCCCGCCATCCCCATATTTCGGTGAGCCAACCGCCTATTGCAGGGGCTGCACTTAAGCCTATATACACACACGCTGCAGAAGTGCCCAGTGCCATGCCTCTTTTATTATTTGGCGTAATAGAAGTAATAATTGCAACACCAATACCAAAAATCATGGCACCTGCAGCGCCTTGTACAAAACGCCAAAAAAGTACCCATTCAATTGATGACGCAATAGCACACATCAGTGATGCTAGTGCATTTAGGCCTAAACCAAATGCATATACTCGTTTTCGACCATAGTTATCGGCTATTTTCCCGCAAGGCAGCATAAATATCACGCTACTAAGTAGGTAAAGGGTCGGCATCCAACCAATCATTTTAGCGCTTGCTTGTAAATCCTCTGCAAGATTTGGAATAGCTATGTTGACGCCGGCCATGCCGAGAGGTCCGATAATAGATCCGCTGCATACAATTATAAGCGCGATGGTAGTAATAGGGAGTTTAAACAAATATGATCCTTAAACGCATAGACTATAAAAATAATAAAAGGTGGTGTTTGAGAACATGGGTTTTTTAATGTGTTTATTATTGCCAATAGCAACAGAGGTAGCAAGCTGGTCTACTAAGTATCTACGTAATTTTTAATTAGCGTATTTTTGGTCCAATATGATGAGGTATTACTTTGTAGGCCATTGAAAAAGTAATACCTCAGTTTGAGTTAATATAATTAAAACAAGCCTTTAAGCTTCACATAAGCGCTTAATTATTCGCCTAGCGTGATTTGCACCGGTATCAACATGGATATCAATCATAGGTTGCCCTTTAAAGTGCTTCATTGATTTGTGTTGCGCTTCAATAACCACTTTGTCTTCATTGAACGTGTAACGAGTTTGTTCTACTACTTTTTGTTTTACGTTTTCAATATCAGTTGTTGGGTTTGTTGATATAGTCCAAAAATAATGACATGTTTCTTCTGTCTCTGGAGTTATGCAATGTAAGCCACGCATATGAAAGCCGCCACGGTTAGGGTTAGTTACCGATTCACTGTTTGCGTCAATACCGCCAGTCCATATCCTTAAATGTGATGGATAGAATTCAATTTCTTGCCAGCGATCTATTTTATCTTTAAATGGATAAGCAGCTGTATATGTTGGTGGCGGGGTTGAATTTGGCATGTAACGTTTTACGGTCACTTTATCACCTATAGCTTCTACATCCATTTGTGCATGCATATGCTTTTTAGCGTCACCACCAATCGTTTTAAGGTGTACGTAACCTAAGTGGCTAAGATCAAGTAAATTGTCATGTATGAGTTGAAATGGTGCTTGGTAGTGATATACATCACCATCGTAAACATATTTTTCGTCAGAATGATAAAGATAGCGAGGTGGGTCTTGATCAGGGGTTGAGCCTTGCTCTGAACCAAACCAAATCCAAATTAAATCATCTTGCTCTTTAAGTGTAAAAGGCGTTACTTTTGCTTTTCTTGGAACTTTTTTTTGCCCTGGTACTTCAAGACATTGGCCTTGGCCATTAAATAATAGACCATGATAACCGCATCTTAATCCTTCTTTTTCAAGTGTTCCCATCGATAAAGGCAGTTGGCGATGGCAACAACGATCTTCAAGTGCGCTAGCATGGCCTTGTGCATCTCTAAATAAAACTATAGGGGTGTTTAATAAAGTGCGAGCTAGTGGCTTGTCGGTTAACTCTTTGCTTAGTGCTGCTAAGTACCACATGTTAAGAGGAAAGGGGGTTTTAGTGTCCGAATTAGTTTGTGTATGTGTGGTCATAAGTGTCTCGTGTAAAGTCTAGTGTTAAAATTTTCTCTATAAATCTAGCGTTAGAGAGTCGCTTAACGCTCTTGAACAACAGGGTGTGAATCTATCGTTTTTTGCCTTTTCATCAGCAGTAAAGAATTCATCTCTGTGGTCGGGTATACCGCATGTCACAGAGGTAACGCATGTCCCGCAAATTCCCATTTCGCATGATACGTCTAACTCAATACCCGCATCTTCCATTGCTTCTAATGCGGTTTGCTCTGCAGAAACATCAATTTCTAAGCCTGAACGGCTCAAAATGAGCTTAAACGGAATATCTTCAGTACCTTCTGCTTTAGGTTCAGCTTTAAAATTTTCTTTGTGTAAGTACTCGTCTTTCCAGTTATTTGATTTTGCACTGTCAAAAATATATTCCATATAAGCTGCTGGGCCACAAGTGTATAAATGCGTATTCGTTTTAAATTCACCAATAAGTTCTTTGGCATCTTTTTTTGGCTGGGTTGAAAAGTGAAAAAATACCTTTTCAGAAAATGAACACTCTAGCAATTCTTGATAAAAAGCAGCCTCTACGGGGGATTTAGCATGATAATGAAGCTCAAAATCAACGCCGTTAATATCAAGCTCTCTTGCCATTGAGATTATCGGAGTAATGCCTATACCGCCTGCGAATAATAGTGCTTTATTATGAGTTGAATTGAGTGCAAAGAGGTTGCGAGGATCAGAAATTGATAATGTATCACCGACTTGCACATCAGAGTGAAGTGCAATTGAGCCTCCTCGTGAATTGGCATCTTTTAATACCGCTATTTTATAAAACTCATCGGATTGAGGGTGGCTGATAAGTGAGTACTGACGAGTTATTTTATCATTAAGTACCACATCAATGTGGCTACCCGCATCAAATTTAGGTAAAGCTTGCCCATTTATAGGTATTAGCTCAAAACTGACAATATTAGGTGTTTCAACCTTTTTACTGCGCACGTTTACTGAAAACATAAAGTTCCTAATGTTTGTTACTTTATGTTTATAATGTTGAATTATAGTTGAGGTGTCAACTATAATTTGAGTGTAGAGATTAACTTAATGTTAACGTTATGAATGTAAAACTCTTTGATCGTAATAAGCAATGATCATAAATAGTTTTAATCTCAAGATTTACCTAGTAAAATTTATTTATACCCTGAAAATTGGAAAAACCAATGCCTTCTAAACCCAAAGAACCTAGTGCTAAGCAGCTAGATCTTGAACGATATATACCTGCGCTTGTAAATTTTCTTTCTAATAAACTCTCAAGTGGTGCATCTGTATGCTATCGGAAAAACTTTAATGTAGGCGTTATTGAGTGGCGTGTATTAGCAATGCTCAAGGTGGAATCAAATATTTCTGCAAATCGCATCTGTCAGGTCATTGGTTTAGATAAAGCCGCTGTTAGTCGAGCTTTAAAACAATTACAAACGTTAGGCCATATTAGCTTTATAAAAAATGCTAAAGATGGTCGTTCATCATTAGCAAAGCTGACGGAAAAAGGTGAAAAGTTACATGATAAAATTCTCTATGTAGCTTTAGAGCGAGAAAGATTGTTATTACAAGGGGTTTCACAAAAAGAGCTTGATACACTTATTGAGGTATTGTTAAAACTAAATAAAAACATTAAGCAAGTAAATGAGTTTAAGGTAAGTAATACCACATAGGGATTCTTCCTCAAACTGTTGAAAGGTAATTGTTTAAATTTTTTGTTGCTCAATCTAAACTACTGTAAAGTTATACACTTGCTAAGAAGTGGTCTATTTTAACTGAAAATAAATGGCTGAAAATAGCTTTAGGCGTTCAGATATTGTTTTGGGAACAACTCGATGAAAAGCATAATATTTAGGACGGTTTTTTGGATTTGGCTCTAGTCAGTTCTAAATTTTGAATAAAAAATAATAAAAACTTAGAATTTAAATTCAGCGTAAAAATTATATAGATAGATTATTTAGGTTTTTAACCGTTTGAAATGTATAGTTTAATTGGTACGACTGAGTGGATTCGAGTTACTGCCCCTTGGACCGGTGGTCAAGATTAGGTAGTGCTCTTTCCTTCAATTATACGTTTATTAATGTTGGTACGACTGAATGGATTCGAGTTACTGACCCTTGGACCGGGTGGTCAAGAGTAGGTAGTGCTTTTTCCTTCAGATGTACTTTTATTTATTTATTTTACTTAAATGTTGGTACGACTGAGTGGATTCGAACTGCTGACCTTTGGACCGGGTGATCAAGAGTAGGTAGTGCTTTTTCCTTCAATTATACTTTTTTAAATGTTGGTACGACTGAGTGGATTCGAACCACCGACCCCTACCATGTCAAGGTAGTGCTCTAACCAACTGAGCTACAGTCGTACAATTTTTGAGGTTTTACTTAAATGTTGGTACGACTGAGTGGATTAGAACTACTGACCTTTGGACCGGGTGATCAAGAGTAGGTAGTGCTTTTTCCTTCAATTATACTTTTTTAAATGTTGGTACGACTGAGTGGATTCGAACCACTGACCCTTGGACCGGGTGATCAAGAGTAGGTAGTGCTTTTTCCTTCAGATGTACTTTTATTTATTTTACTTAAATGTTGGTACGACTGAGTGGATTCGAACCACCGACCCCTACCATGTCAAGGTAGTGCTCTAACCAACTGAGCTACAGTCGTATTACTTTATTTAAGTAGCTGTTAATTGCTTAACAACGGCGGCTAATATATAGCGTGGCGGTTGGTGAATCAAGCAAGTTTGTTGTTTTTGAGTTTATTTGCCGTTTTTTTATTCATATTGGACTTATTTCGCACGTTTTATAAAAACCTTGCCACCAAACCACATGTTTTTTAGCTGAGCTTTTTAGTAAGTTCAGTAAGTTACTTGTCGAGCCCGTTTTGACTAAGTTATTAATTTGAGGACTTGAGATACTTTCGTTAAACCAAAGCTCATTATAAAGCGGTTGTAGTGCCTCTAGATAACCAGTTAATTGCGCTTGGTAGGGCTGAATATCTTTTAAATAAAATTTTTGAAATACGTTACTTATGATTTTTGCGTTTTTATTATTTTTACCCTCTGGACATAGGGTATTAAAGTTTAGTGTTTTTACAAGCTGTGTGGCGTTGTTGTTTAACACTACCTGTTTACGGGCTGATTGAATGAGTGCTTGGTTAAATTGAAATTTATTAAGCTGCTCGAGTGCACTAAAAATAGAATCGCTATTAATTTCACTAAACTCTTTAGCGTTTATTTGCTGCTTAATAAGTACAAGTTGTTTGAGCGCCTGCAAGGTATCACTGAAGCCAGCGGGATCGTTACTTAGCTCGTTTGATGTTAACAGCCATGTTTTATTAAGCTCTGGCTCTTTAAATAACATGGCGTTAAAAGAGTGCATTAGGTGTATTTGTTTGTAGTTTTTGGCTGCGAGTATTTTTGTGTAACTAGGACTATTTTTATCAAGGCTGTTCAAGCAAACCTGCGCACTTTTAATAAAGTTTATTTGATATTTTAATTGCCCAGCAGCGCTGGCGGTTTTTCCTAATTGGTTATTGTGCTCACTTATAAGCACGTTTAGCTTACATTGGCTAATGCCTGCAAGCTCAACAATACTTAGTGTTAGGTCGCTTTGTGTTATTGGGGTAGGCTGCAGTAAGGGGAGTTGCTTGAGTGGCGCAGGCTCTGTGGTGCTTGTATCAACTGTGCTACTTAAGCGTTCAATATAAGTAGCGTTTATACTACTTTGTGGTTTGCTGCAGCCAGTAAGCGTTAAAAAACACATTACCAACATTGCAGCTGGTAATGTTTTAAGGCTGAGTTTATTAGTTTTGATTGAGTGCATCAATTTTAAAAAATTCATATTTTAAACGTTTTTTTACCGTTAGCATTAATAAAATAGCAGCGACACTAAGTCCCACTATTATCCCAGCCCAGAAACCGTGTGGCCCCATAGCTGGCACTATTATATCTGTTCTTGCCAATACGTAACCTAAACAAAAGCCGATTAACCAATACGATATAAACGTTATATACGATATAGGCGTGGTGTATTTTAACCCACGAAGTATGCCATTTGCTGCAACTTGCAATGCATCAGGTAATTGGTAAATACACGCTAAAATCATAATTGATGAAGCCAATGCCATAACAGCGGGGCTGTCGGTATACAGTTGGCTAATTAAATCACGACCGGTGAACGTAATAAGCGCTAAAAATAACGCCACAGCAATGGCTAAAATATAGCTGGTAGAAACCGCAACTTTTAATTGAGTCATGTTCTTTTGGCCGTATAAGTTACCTATACGGATGCTGATAGCGATTGATAGGCTCAGCGGCATCATAAACAGCAATGTAGTTACACTGGCTGCTATTTGATGTCCAGATATAGCTACTGCACCTAAATGCGCTATAAATAGCGGTATACAAGCAAATAAAGTGACTTCAAAAAAGGTGGCGAGTGAAATTGGTATACCTAACTTAGTAATAATACCAATGGTAGTGAAATTAGGTTTTTCGAATGATGAAAGCAGGCCTTTAGCATCTACTTTTTTACTCATTTGGCAGTAAGTGACTTGTGCTATTGCCATAACAGATAAAACAATGGCTGTTGCAATACCACAGCCCGCGCCGCCATAAGCAGGAAAACCAAATAAGCCATTTATGAAAATATAATTTACTGGAATATTAACGGCTAAACCTAATAGGCTTATATAAAAGGCGGGTTTGGTCATCCCCATGCCCTCGGTAACGTTTCTGTATACTGTAAAAATTAAAAATCCAAACACACCCCATTTCACAAAATGGATGTAGTCAATGGCAAGGTTTGCAATAGCAGGCGTTGTATCGAGCTTTAAAATAATGGCATCTGCTAAATGGGCAATACCAAAACCTGTAAAGCTTAAAATAGCGGTTAAATAAAGCGCTTGTTGAAAATAGTGGCTAATGCCTTTGCGGTCATCACTGCCCGAAAACTGCGCAATAATACCAGTAAGCGCTAATAAAATACCTTGCAGAGCAAGTAATAATGGGTTCCATATTCCTGTTGCAATAGAAAGTGCAGCTAAGTCAGTAGGGCTAACTTGGCCGGCCATAATTGTGTCGACTACCGACATTAAAATAAGTGTAACTTGTGCTAAAAAAACAGGTAAGGCTAGGGAAAGTAAACGCTTGGCTTCCCAATTGCAAAAGGTCATAAAAAAAGCTATTAAATAAAACAGGCGGCAATTGTAATCTATTGCGTTTCAAATAAAAATCACAGTAGTGAATGATTTTATGAGTTGATACGTTAAACTAGCACTTTGTAATAATTTTAAGTGATTTTATGTTTACAGGAATAGTGCAAACACAAGCAACAGTGGTCTCTAAAACTCAAGCTGATGGTGTGTTACGCTTAGTTGTATCGGTGAGCGATGAGTACGTTAAGCATTTAGATTTAGGCGCAAGTATTGCTATTAATGGCTGTTGTTTAACGGTTGTGCAAGTTGAGCTAAGTAATCATGATGTGGTGGCGCAAGTGCATTTTGATGTGATTGACGAAACTCTAAAGTTAACTAATTTAGGCTTGCTTGAGCTAGGTAGTTTAGTAAATTACGAACGCTCTGTTACGTTTGGTACTGAGCTAGGTGGGCATATAGTGTCTGGGCATATTCATTGTACGTCACAAATCTCTCAAATAGTGAAACTTGAGAATAACTGTAAAATACAATTAAGCTTGCCAAAAGAGTGGAAAAAGTATGTGTTATATAAAGGCTTTGTTGCTATAAATGGCGCAAGCTTAACCGTAGGCGAAGTTGATGAACAAGGTTTTTGGATACACCTAATTCCGGAAACGCTCGCCATTACAAACATTGGTGCAGCGCAAGTGGGTGACAAGTTTAATATTGAAGTTGATCAGCAAACTTACACTATTGTAAATACGGTAGAGAACTACTTACGCCATCAGGCTTAAGTTAAAATATTTGTTCGTCGTCACTGTCTACGTGTAGCTCCAATTTATTATTAGCATGGTCTATATGCATATTTAAATGAATTGGGTTACAGCAGGCAGTGCAATCTTCTATATAGTCTTGATCGCCGCTGCTTGCGTCTAAGTCTAGATGTATGTGGTGTCCGCAGTGTGGGCACGTTATTCGTTGTGATAAAAAATCTTTCATAATCACTCCAGTTATAAATAATTAAGTTAGGTTCAACTTAATCGCTTACAGATGAACGTCTACTTACTCATTAAATATAGTGCTCAAATGCAGCTTATGACATTTATTTTATACCTTCAAATACCAGCTTTTCTATATGTTGTTTAGCTTCAGTAAGATAGTGACCGGCAAAGATGTTGGCATGATTTAAAATGGGGTATAGCTGGTATATTAACTTACGTTTTTCGTAATTTTGAGAAAGCGGGTAGTGCGCGTTATAGGCGCTATAAAAGTCTTTAGGCAGTGGGGCAAATAGTTCGCTCATTGCAATATCCACTTCCCGATCACCATAATAACAAGCCGGGTTAAATATTGTTGGTTCTGCTTTTAAAAATCCCATATTGCCACGCCAAAAATCGCCATGCAGTAATGAAGGTTGTACTTGATGGCTATGTAGTTGCTCTTTTACGGTATTAATTAAGCGTTCGGGCTCAATAAAGTTAATGCCTTTTTCAGCGAGTAGTTGTAATTGCCACCCTATACGCTCTTCGGCGTAAAATACATCCCACTTTTTGTGCCAGCGGTTTGGCTGTATGGTTGTGGCTAGATAATTATCTACATCAAAACCAAACATAGCTTGGTCATGTTTTTGATGCATTTTAGCGAGGTTACGCCCCATATTAGTCCACGTGTCGTGGGGTTGTTTATCTAAAACGAGCCATTGTAAAACAATAAACGAAAACTCTATATTTGCACCAGTTGTAATACATTCAGGTACTTTAAAATTACTATTTTGCGCCAAAAGCTTTAAGCCAATAAATTCACTTTCTAAACGCTCGAGCTCGCTTTTTAGTGCTATTTTAACGAGGTAGTTATGCGTACCATTGGTAATATGAAATAGTTTGTCGGTGTTTGTACTTTGTAATTGGCGTTTGTAGGTGTGCTTAAAGTCAAAATTGATGGCTCGGCTGATGTGCTCATTTACTGTTTTCCACATAACAATTGCTCGCCTTTTAAACAGATACTTAAACTATGGCAAAAAGGTATTAATTTAACAATCTAAACGTTGTAAAATTAACGGCTATATTGAATAAAATTACACTTACTGTAGTGGAGTTAAAATGAACAAAAGTTTAATAACCAATTTGCTAGCGGGTTTATGTGTTGTTGTAGGTTTTATGTTTAACCAAGCAATTGTGTTGTCTGTTGGTTTATTTGCACTTTCTGGCGCGGTAACTAATTTATTAGCTATTCATATGTTATTCGAAAAAGTCCCGTTTTTATATGGTTCTGGTGTTATAGCGCTTAAGTTTGAAAGCTTTAAAGTCGCTATACGAAACCTGATATTAACGGAGTTTTTTTCAGAGCAAAAAATTAATAATTTACTCAATAAAGCGCAGCCCAATATCGACTTTGAGCCAATAATTAGCAATGTTGATTTAAACCCTGCATTCGACAATTTGTTAGAGGTAATAGAGCAGTCTCAGTTTGGTAGTATGCTAGGAATGTTTGGCGGTACAGCGGCAATAGAGCCGATGCGTGAAAAGTTTATTGAAAAAATGCAATTGTCGCTTAGTGAGATTTCTCAAACTGACGACTTTAAAGCATTAGTAAGCCAAACACTTTCACAAGGTAATAGCGCAGAAAGCCTACATAAAACGGTGCTTAAACTAGTTGATGAGCGCTTAGATGAGCTTACTCCTAAAATGGTTAAAGAGATTATTCAGACCATGATCCGCGAGCACCTAGGCTGGCTTGTAGTATGGGGCGGTGTGTTTGGTGGTTTATTTGGTTTAATAGCGGCCGTTATTTAAATCTAGCGACTAATAAAAAACATAATCATTCTATTGCATTAAATAGTGTACTTACTGCGTTAAAAATTATTTGTATAGAATAACTACACGTTGTTATTTGTGCCTGTTATTGCACTATTTTCTTAGTGAAATAATAGAGCACTAATTTAATGCAATTGGTATAACTTATTTTTTCAGGCTGTTATTATCGCCCCCATAATTTAGTCGTGTTTTTTTAGGAGCAACGGTGAGCAAAACGTTAGCCAGTTATTATCAGCAAGCATATGCGTGCGATCAGCAGCATTTTAATCAGTGTTTTTATTGTGGCTGTGAAGCGACAGAGCGCGATCATTGTCCGCCACTGCATATGCTACAAAGTATCGTTGATTTAGGTGAAGAGGCTGACTTTATCTCAATCCCTGCGTGTTATGAGTGCCACGCACTTTTACATAACGAAAGACTGATGACGATTGATGAGCGCTTTACCAAACTTAAAAAAAAGCTCTCAAATAAATATGCTAAACCACTGCGCGTTTATAACATGTGGGAAGAAAGCGAACTTGGCGACATGAGCGACGAGTTTGCCCATAGTATTCAAGCGGGTATGAAATTAGGCAAAGAAGCCGCTGAGCGTTTAGCCTTTACGGGTTTTAGCTATGCCACAGAAGATGCCAAAGTAGCAGTGCGCGAAAAAACAAAAGAGTTTGATGTAGAAGGCATGATATTTACCGACTTTAAAGAGGCGTTAAATTACTGCATTAACGATTTAAATGTTCAAAAAAGCGACTTTTATAAAATTTTGGTTGAAGACTACCAAGGCGATTTTAATAAAGCATTGAGCCAGTATCGTCATCGTCATGACAAAGTTACTGCGGCTAAAGACGGTAATACACTTATTAAAGATTTTTCAAAGCTACATAAGCAAAACTCTGATTTTGTAACGCGTACGGTTAAGCACTTTATTAGTAAAGATCCCTCGCTTACCACCGAAGGTGCGCTTGAAAAGCTATATAACAATTATATAAAGAAATAATTACAGAAATTCATCTTAATTAACTGCGTTTTCACCTGTTTTTTTGGCTTTATCCTTTAGGTTTCGCTAAAGTAGCAAAAAAACAGGAGATCCAAACAACATGCAAAAATTTGCACCTTCTTTATTAGCGGTTGGCTTAGCTGCTGCACTTGTAGGCTGCCAAGAAAACGGCCCACAAGACGATAAAATAACAATTAACAAAAATCCTTACCCAAGTACTTATCAGCCACTTTCTACATCAAGCACTCTTATTACAAATGCAACAGTACTGACAGGTACTGGTGAGCGTTTAGATGAGGCTGATGTATTACTTGTTGATGGTAAAGTACAACAAGTCGGTAAAGACTTAACAGCGACTGCTGATATTACAATTGATGCACATGGAAAATGGGTAACACCGGGTATTATTGACGTACATTCACATTTAGGCGCATACCCAAGTCCTTCGGTCGAGTCGCATCAAGATGGTAACGAAATGACCAGCCCTAACACTGCAGAAGTGTGGGTTGAGCATTCTGTTTGGCCACAAGATCCAGGCTTTAATCGTGCACGCGAAGGCGGCATTACTTCTCTACAAATTTTACCAGGCTCAGCTAACTTATTTGGTGGACGCGGCGTTACGCTTAAAAACGTACCAGCGCACACTATGCAAGGGATGAAATTTCCAGAGGCGCCGTATGGTTTAAAAATGGCGTGTGGTGAAAACCCTAAACGTGTTTATGGTCGTCAAGGTGTATTGCCTTCAACCCGTATGGGTAATATGGCTGGTTACCGTATGGCATGGGCTGAAGCCGCTGAGTACAAACGTGCATGGGATAAATACGATGCCGATTATGAAGCCGGTTTAAACCCAGAAGCGCCAGTACGTGATATTAAACACGATACGCTTCGCGGTGTGCTTGAAGGCGAAGTACGTATTCATAATCATTGTTATAAAGCTGAAGAAATGGCAATGATGATTGACCTGTCAAAAGAATTTGGTTACCACGCAGGTACTTTTCATCACGGTGTAGAAGCATATAAAATTGCTGACTTACTTGCGCAAAATGGTTCGTGTGCTGCACTTTGGCCAGACTGGTGGGGCTTTAAAATGGAAGCCTACGACATGGTTCAAGAAAACGTAGCTATTGTTGATGCGGTTAAAAACTCGTGTGCAGTTGTTCACTCAGATTCAGATACTACTATTCAGCGTTTAAACCAAGAAGCGGGCAAGGTGATGTACCGAGCTAACGAAAATGGTTTTGATATTTCTGAGCAACACGCTATTAAATGGATCACGTCTAACGCTGCTAAATCGCTAGGTATTGATGACAAAACAGGTTCACTAGAAGCGGGTAAGCAGGGCGATGTTGTTATTTGGAATCAAAGCCCATTTAGTGTCTATGCTAAAGCTGAACAAGTGTTTGTTGATGGTGCAAAGGTTTACGATAGAAACGACAGCGCGTACCAAGCAACAAGTGATTTTATGTTAGGTCAACAATAAGGAGCACCCAGAATGAAAAATTTATCACGTTCGTTTTCGCTTTCTCTGGTTGCTGCAGGATTATTAGCATCTGGTGCTGTAAGCGCACAATCTCTAGCAATTATTAATGCAACATTGCATACGTCTTCTGATCAAGGTGTATTAGAAGCGGCAAGCATTGTAATGACAGATGGTAAAATCACAGCGATTAACCCAACTGAAATTAAAGTTGATCAAATTATTGATGCAAAGGGGCAAATTGTAACCCCTGGCTTTATAGCAAGTATTAATCAACTTGGTTTAGTTGAAGTAAGTGCAGTTGCAGGCTCTCGCGATGCAGGTGAGGAAAAAGCTGGTATTGATTTTGATGTAAGCCTTGCTTACAACGCACATTCAAGCTTAATTCCTTACGCTCGTAAAGGCGGCGTAACACGCGATGTAATTACTCCTCATGGCGGCGATAGCATTTTTTCAGGCCTTGCGAGTGTTGTTGATTTAAGTGGTAGTTTTGACAGCGACATGCAAAAACAAGCGGCTTTAATTGTTTACTTAGGTGAGCGTAGTAAAGGCTCACGTGCTTTTACTTTGCAAACACTGATTAATAAGCTTGATGAGCACAAAAATAAAGCTGGTAAAAAAGCGAAAAAAGATGACGACAAGCCAAGTACTGAAGATAAAGTAATGGCTAAAGTACTCAGTGGTGAAATGCCATTAGTGGTTGGCGTTTCGCGTGCGGCGGATATTATTGAGCTAATTAAAGTAAAAGAGCAATTTGGTATTAACCTAGTACTTAACGGTGCGCAAGATGCTGTTGTAGTAAAAGAGCGCGTTGCTAAAGCAAATATTCCAGTGATTATTAGTGCAATGGATAGCTTACCAGGAAGCTTTGATTCGCTTCATGCGAGTTTAGATAATGCTAGTGTGCTTGAAAAAGCAGGCGTTAAAGTATTATTAACGGTAGGTGGCGATGCAAGTCACAATATTTATCAGCTGCGTTTTGATGCTGGTAATGCCGTGTCGTATGGTATGAGCCAAGAAGGTGCGTTAAAAGCGCTTACATCAAACGTTGCTGATGTATTTGGCATTAATGCAGGTAGCCTTGAAGTAGGCAAAGCTGCTGATGTGGTAATATGGAGTAATGACCCGTTTGAGCTAAGCAGCCATGTGAGCAAAATGTTTATTAATGGCGTTGAGGTTTCTACACAATCTCGTCAAGATAAATTGCGTGACCGCTATACGACAGATTCAAAAATGCCACGTGCTTATACCAACCCGCAATAATACTTAATCAATTTGAGGGATTAAATCTGACGGTAACTGCGTTAAAAATTTCTGATATAGAGCAACTAAATAACGAAATTTTTGCCTTGTTATCGACAAGATTTTCTTGCCTCAAAGCTGATCACTTAATTAAGCGAATTGGTATGATACTAAATAATTAATTAAATAAATAAATTTAATTATTCAAAGGCCGCTATTTTATAAATAGCGGCCTTTTTTACAAGATACAGACATAAAAAAGCCGCTTACTTTTGCAAGTAAGCGGCTTTTAAATTTAAACCGGTATTTATACTAATTTAGCAAGAATATCATTAAATGTAGTGCTTGGACGCATCGCTTTAAAGGCTGCATCATCGTTAGGCTGGAAGTAACCGCCTAAATCAACTGCAGGGCCTTGCGCATCGTTAAGCTCACTTACGATTTGCTCTTTATTAGACTCAAGGTCGCTAGCGATTTGAGTAAACTGTGCTTTAAGTTCACTGTCATCATCTTGCTTAGCAAGTTCTTGTGCCCAGAATAAAGATAGGAAGAAATGAGAACCACGGTTATCAATTTCTTTCACTTTACGTGAAGGCGATTTGTTTTCAGCAAGGAACGTGCCTGTTGCTTTATCTAGGGTATCAGCAAGTACTTGTGCCTTGTTGTTACCAGCAGTTACGCTTAAGTGCTCAAGTGATGCAGCAAGTGCTAAAAATTCACCTAAAGAATCCCAACGTAAGTGGTTTTCTTTTTCGAATTGTTGAACATGCTTAGGTGCAGAACCACCCGCGCCAGTTTCAAATAAGCCACCACCGTTCATAAGTGGAACAATTGAAAGCATTTTAGCACTCGTACCCAACTCTAAAATTGGGAATAAATCTGTAAGGTAATCACGTAAAACGTTACCTGTTACAGAAATAGTGTCTTTACCTTCTTTAATACGCGCTAGTGAGAACAATGTTGCTTCAAGCGGTGCTAAAATTTGAATATCTAGGCCAGCTGTATCGTGATCTGGTAGGTATTTATTTACTTTTTTGATTAGCTGCGCATCATGTGCACGGTTTTCGTCTAACCAGAAAATAGCTGGAACGCCTGTTGCGCGTGCACGATTTACTGCAAGCTTAACCCAATCTTGAATTGGTGCGTCTTTAACCTGACACATACGCCAGATATCGCCTTGCTCAACACTGTGCTCAAGTAATGTATTACCATTTGCATCAACAACACGGATAGAACCGTCCGCTTTTGCTTCAAATGTTTTGTCGTGTGAACCGTATTCTTCAGCTTTTTGAGCCATAAGGCCAACATTTGGAACGCTACCCATTGTTGTTGGATCAAACGCGCCATTTTCTTTACAAAAATCGATAGTTGCTTGGTAAACACTTGAGTAACAACGATCAGGAATTACAAAGCTAGTGTCTTGTAATTTTCCATCGTTATTCCACATTTGACCGCTTGAACGGATTGCTGCAGGCATAGATGCATCGATGATCACGTCACTTGGTACGTGTAAGTTTGTAATACCACGGTCAGAATCAACCATAGCAATAGCAGGGCGGTTAGCGTAAACAGCTTGAATATCTGCTTCAATTTCTTCGCGCTTAGCATCGTCTAATGTTTGAATTTTAGAATATACGTCGCCTAAACCATTATTTACATCAACACCTAGCTCTTCAAAAAGCTCACCGTGTTTAGCAAATACATCTTTGTAGAATACTTTAACAGCGTGACCGAAGATGATTGGATCAGATACTTTCATCATTGTCGCTTTCATGTGAAGCGAGAACAAAACACCTTTTTCTTTAGCAGCGTCAATTTCTGCAGCTAAGAAAGCTTGAAGCTTAGAAGCGCTAATGCTTGATGCATCAATAACTTCGCCAGCTAAAAGAGGTGTGCTTTGTTTAAGAACAGTAACGTCACCGTTAGTTGCAACATGTTCAATACGCACATCAGTGGCTGTATCAACAGTTACTGATTTTTCTGAACCGAAGAAATCGCCTTCGCTCATACTTGCAACGTAAGACTGAGAATCTTTGCTCCACGCACCCATTGAATGTGGGTTGTTACGTGCATATTCTTTTACAGAGCCTGGCGCGCGACGATCTGAGTTACCTTCACGTAGTACAGGGTTTACTGCACTGCCTTTAATTTTGTCGTAAGCCGCTTGAATTGCTTTTTCTTCATCATTTTTAGGTTCAACAGGGTATTCTGGAAGAGCGTAACCTTTTGCTTGAAGCTCTTTAATTACAGCGCGAAGCTGTGGTACAGATGCACTGATGTTTGGTAATTTGATGATGTTTGCTTCTGGTGTTTTAGCAAGCTCGCCAAGTTCAGCAAGTGCATCACCAATGCGTTGTTCTTCTGTTAAATAATCAGGGAAGCTAGCAATTACACGACCTGCTAATGAAATGTCGCGAGTTTCAACTTCAACACCGGCCGCATTTGTATATGCTTGGATGATCGGTAGCAACGAATAAGTTGCTAGTGCCGGAGCTTCGTCCGTTTTTGTATAGATAATTTTTGATGTCATCATCATTCCTAGATAGTCGACCGATAAGGTCTTATTCAACAATGCAAAGAAAATCATTACTTATGAGTGAGTACATATTATTAAACAAGTTAATAAACACGTACGCTCGTAATGAGTAGTTTGTTAGGTGTTGGTACTCAGCGTTGCTCTTTTATAAAAGCAGAATAGTCACACCTGACGAACTGGAATCGTATTTATAGCTAAAAAATTAACAAAAATAAATCAGCCTTTAGCCTAGTACATATAAAAGAGGCGATAAGGTGTTATGCGCAATTTTTAGCACCAAGAGTGTAACAAGCTTAAATAAAAAGGGCTAGAGTTTGAGCATGCCCAATAAGCAGTTAAACAATCAACTCTTAGAACATTGGGGTATATAAAATAAATTCAAGGAAAAGGGTTGAATTTGAATGAAAAGAGGCAATAAATAAGAGAAGAAGAGATAAGTTAGTATGCTTAAGGAATTAAGCGAGGATCTTAAAAGGTCGCTCGCTTTAGTCGAACAAAACAATCGTCACTCAATAATGTCACCATCTGGGGCAATATTTTTAGCGTGTAGGCCTTTAGGCCCTTGTTCTAATTCGAATGTTACATCTTGACCAGCTTTAAGCGTTTTATAGCCGTCCATTACAATTGTTGAGTAATGAGCGAAGATATCATTCTCGCAGCCGTCTTCTACGATGAAACCAAAACCTTTGGCGTTGTTGAACCATTTAACTTTACCACAAGCCATACTTCTACATCCTTCAATAAGTTGACTAATTTAGTTATTCTAAACTGTATAATTTGCTAGACTGACTAAGGTTTAATCAATCTATGTTTGACTGTAGTTTATTTAGCCAACCAGTCAAGTGTTTTGAGTTATTTTTTAACATTTTATTTATTTTTTATTCAAGTTTGCTTGAGTTACAAAGACAAGACTATATTTAATTATGAGTGGTATGAAAGATTCAGGTGTTATCGACACAGTTCGCGACAGTGAAAAGCAAAAGCTACAGCCGCCGCGAAAATATAAAGTTGTTTTAAATAACGACGACTACACGCCGATGGACTTCGTAATTGAAGTTTTAACGACGTTTTTTAATATGGATAGCGATAGAGCAACCGATGTGATGCTTCAGGTTCATGAAAAAGGTAAGGGTATTTGCGGTGTTTACAGCGCCGATGTTGCCCACACCAAAGTTGAACAAGTTAACCGTTACTCACGGGATAACGAGCATCCACTGCTTTGTAGTTGTGAGCAGGAATAATACCAATTTAATACAATTGGTATAAATACCAATTAGGGTGATCAAACATCCGATTGTTGTGGTATAAATTATTATCTCAGTAAGGGGTTGCCAATGCTAAACAAAGACTTAGAACTCACTTTAAATGCCGCGTTTCGTGAAGCGCGCACTCGCCGTCATGAGTTTATGACCGTAGAGCACCTTTTACTTGCGCTATTAGATAATCCTTCTGCAGGAGAAGCCTTAAACGCGTGTGGTGTTAATCTTTCAGGCTTAAAAACCGAATTATTAGAATTTATTGACGAAACAACACCTGTCATCCCAGATTTAGAAGAAGAGCGTGAAACTCAGCCAACGCTTGGTTTTCAGCGTGTATTACAACGTGCTGTGTTTCATGTGCAATCGTCAGGAAAAAACGAAGTGACGGGTGTCAATGTACTGGTTGCTATTTTTTCAGAGCAAGAGAGCCAAGCTGTTTATTTACTTAAAAAGCATGATGTATCGCGCTTAGATATTGTTAACTTTATTTCGCACGGCATTTCAAAAGCTGATGATGAACTAGGCGACGACAGCGATGATATACATGAAGAAGTGCAAGAAGTTCAAAACGAAGAAGCAAGTAAGCTAGACAGCTTTACAACTAACTTAAACGCTCAGGCTCGTGAAGGTAATATTGACCCATTGATTGGGCGCGACAGCGAAGTAGAGCGCACGGTACAAGTATTGTGTCGTCGTAAAAAGAATAACCCATTACTTGTTGGTGAAGCGGGCGTTGGTAAAACAGCCATTGCTGAAGGTTTAGCGTACCGTATTGTGAACGAGCAAGTACCAGAAGTAATTGCAGATGCAGTTGTGTACTCACTAGATATGGGGGCATTGCTTGCAGGTACTAAATACCGTGGCGATTTTGAAAAACGCTTTAAAAGCTTATTAAAAGAGCTTCAGGCACAACCTGGGTCTATTTTATTTATTGATGAAATACATACCATAATAGGTGCTGGCGCAGCGTCTGGTGGCGTTATGGACGCTTCAAACTTACTTAAACCACTTCTTTCAAGTGGTAAGTTACGCTGTATGGGTTCAACCACTTACAATGAGTATAAAAATATTTTTGAGAAAGACCGTGCATTAGTACGCCGTTTTCAAAAAATTGATGTACTTGAACCAAGTGTTGCTGATACCACTAAAATTTTAAATGGATTAAAAGAGCGTTACGAAGAGCACCATGGTATTCGCTACACTCAAAAAGCATTAAAAGCAGCTGCTGAACTTAGTGCTAAATACATTAATGAGCGCCACTTGCCAGATAAAGCAATTGATGTAATTGATGAAGCGGGCGCTAACCAACGTTTACAGCCTAGTTCTAAACGTAAAAAAACCATTGGTGTGGCTGATATAGAGCTAATAATATCGAAGATGGCACGTATTCCACCACAAAATGTTTCTTCAACAGATAAAGAGACGCTTAAAAATCTAGACCGTAACCTTAAAATGCTGGTGTTTGGACAAGATCAATCTATTGATGCGCTTACATCGGCTATTCGTTTATCTCGCTCAGGTTTATCAAGCGAAGAAAAACCAGTGGGTTCGTTCTTGTTTGCAGGCCCAACAGGTGTTGGTAAAACAGAAGTAACCAAGCAACTTGCTAAATGTATGGGTGTTGAGTTTATTCGTTTTGATATGTCTGAGTATGTAGAGCGCCACGCAATCAGCCGACTAATTGGTGCTCCACCAGGATATGTTGGTTTTGAGCAAGGCGGGTTATTAACCGAGGCGGTTATTAAAAACCCACATGCGGTTGTACTTTTAGATGAGATTGAAAAAGCGCATCCAGATATTTACAATATTTTACTACAAGTTATGGATCACGGTACGTTAACCGATAATAACGGTCGTAAAGCTGATTTTAGAAATGTAGTGGTTGTAATGACTACCAATGCGGGCGTACAAGAAACTACGCGTAAGTCGATTGGTTTTACAGAGCAAGATCACACGCACGATGCAATGGGCGAAATTAATAAAGTTTTCTCGCCAGAATTTAGAAACCGTTTAGATAACATTATTTGGTTTAACCACCTTGAACGTGAAGTTATTTTACTGGTGGTTGATAAATTTATTGTGGAACTGCAAGCTCAGCTTGATAAAAAATCGGTTAATCTTGAGCTTACGCCTAAAGCGCGTGAATGGCTCGCAGATAAAGGTTATGACAAGGCTATGGGTGCACGACCAATGGCACGTGTTATTCAAGAAGAGCTTAAAAAGCAATTAGCTAATGAAATACTGTTTGGTGAACTTGTTGATGGCGGTACAGTTAAAGTATCGGTTAAAGACAAGAAGATTCGCTTTGATTACGAGAGCAATTTAACGCCAGCGTAAAACGTTAATTGCACAACTAAGTTAAATAAAAATGGCCCGCTAAATAATAGCGGGCCATTTTTTTGCCATTTTTATAGGCAACAAAAAACCCAGTAAAAACTGGGTTTTTTGTTTATTAAATGTAATTGCTAGTCAATGTCTATCAATTACATTTAATAAACGCTTAAAGCTAGTAAAACACTAGCCAAAAACTAAATCTCGTTTACGCACTTACTTAGCGAGCACGGAATACGATACGACCCTTTGATAAATCGTAAGGAGTCATTTCTACCGTTACTTTATCGCCGGTTAAAATACGGATATAGTTTTTGCGCATTTTGCCTGAAATGTGAGCCACAACTACGTGACCATTTTCTAGCTCAACTCGGAACATTGTATTTGGTAAAGTATCAAGGACTGTCCCTTGCATTTCGATTACGTCTTCTTTCGCCATGTTTAGCGTAACACCTCTTTAATAGTTAAACGCTGCAGATTTTGCCCAAAATACTCCAATAAGTAAAGGCGCAGGGGCTATATTTGCAAATTAAATAGCCACCCACTCATCATTGAGCTGTTTTTGAGCTGGTAAAAACTGAGTTTTGTACTTCATTTTATCGCATTCGTCAATTTGATAGCCTAAGTACACGTATTGCTTATTTTGCTCTTTTGCAAATTTAAGCTGCTCTAATATCATCACAGAGCCTAAACTATAGTGTTCAAAGTCGGGGTCAAAAAAAGTATAAATTGCAGAAATAGAGCTGTTCATACAATCAGTTACGGCAACTGCGGCTAAAGTATCTTGGTGCCATAGTTCAATAAATGTGATTTTGAGCCAACTGCAAAGTAAAAAGCTTTGAAACTGTTCTTTTTCAGGAGGATACATACTTCCATCCTGATGGCGCATCGTTATGTATTTACTATAGAGCGGATAATACTCAGGGCGTTCTTGCGTCGAGTATTTCACTTCAAACTGGTTTTTTGCTTTGTTTAGTTTACGTTTTTGCGATTTTGAAGGGATAAAGTCTTGTGCTAATACACGTACAGAATTACATGCACTGCATATTGGGCAGTGTGGACGATATATTTGGTTACCACTGCGACGAAACCCTAAGCCTAATAATGACTCAAATTTGTCTGTGCTGTAGCAACTAGGATCAAGAATAACTAATAGTTGCTCTTGTCTGTTGGGTAAATAACTACAGTCAAACTCTTGGGTTAAACCAACACGTGCAGGAAGTTGCTCATTCATAGATTGCGTCAAGTTCTTGTGGCTCCCACATAATAGGATTAATAATATAGTTATGTGCAGCTTTTAGTTTAGTCAAAAATGTTGAGCGGGGGATTACTTGTGCACCTAAGGTCATTAAATAAGGGTTTTCTAACTGGCAATCAATAAAATGCGCATTATGACGTTTAAGCCAATTTACCAGTGCCCACATAGCAAGCTTTGAGCAATTGGTTTGATGATGAAACATTGATTCACCACAAAAAACACCATTTTGCATAATACCGTATAAGCCACCTGCAAGCTCTCCGTTGCTCCACACTTCTAAGCTATGGGCAATGCCAGCATTGTGTGCATTAACATAAGCGTTGAGCATGTCAGAGGTGATCCAAGTGCCATCGGTATCAAGGCGTTGATCGCGACAAGCTTCTATTACCTCCTCAAAGGCATTATTAATGGTTACTTTTACAGGGTGCTTTTTTAAATGTTTACGCAGGCTCTTACTTATATGAAAATCATCCAGTTCAAAAATCCCGCGTTCGCTCGGCGACCACCACATAATAGGCTCATCTTCGCTAAACCAAGGGAATATTCCGCTTTTGTAGGCATTACTTAGGCGAGGTAAACTTAAATCTCCGCCAATTGCTAACAAGCCATCAGGGGATTCTAATGCGTATTCCGGATTGGGGAATGCTATATCGGTTTCACTTAATTGGTATAGCTGATTTCTCATACAGTACTTATTTTATAATTGATCGTAAAAGTGTAACTATATTTTAGACATAAAAAAAGGGCTGAATAATCAGCCCTATTATAATTTATTTAATTGCTTATAAATTATCTAAGAAACGTTCTGCATCAAGGGCAGCCATACAGCCTGTACCCGCTGATGTGATTGCTTGACGGTAAATGTGATCAGACACATCACCTGCAGCAAAAACGCCCTCTACACTTGTTTGAGTTGCGTTACCATTCAATCCAGACTCTACAACTAAGTAGCCATCTTTCATTTCTAGTTGACCAACAAACATATCTGTATTTGGCTTATGACCAATAGCGATAAATACGCCTGCTAAATCTAGCTCTTCTGTTGCATCAGAGTGTGCATCTTTAATACGAATGCCAGTTACGCCCATTTGGTCGCCTAATACTTCGTCAAGCGTACGGTTGTAATGTAAAACAACGTTACCGTTAGCTGCTTTTTCAGCAAGGCGGTCTGCAAGTATTTTTTCACTACGGAAACTATCACGGCGGTGAATAACATGTACTTCGTCAGCAATGTTAGATAAGTATAGCGCTTCTTCAACCGCTGTATTACCACCACCAACAACCGCTACTTTCTGACCTTTATAGAAAAAGCCATCACATGTAGCACAGGCTGAAACGCCACGGCCTTGGAAATTAGTTTCAGACTCTAAGCCTAAGTATTTAGCAGAAGCACCTGTTGCAATGATTAACGCATCACATGTGTAAGTACCTTGGTCGCCAGTTAGTGTGAAAGGGCGCTTAGATACATCTACTTTATTGATGTGATCGAATATGATTTCAGTTTCAAAGCGCTCAGCGTGCTCTTTCATACGATCCATTAATGCAGGACCCGTTAAGCCGTGTGCATCACCAGGCCAGTTTTCAACTTCAGTCGTGGTTGTTAATTGACCACCTTGTTGAATGCCTGTAATTAAAACAGGGTTTAAATTTGCACGTGCGGCATATACTGCGGCAGTATAACCAGCTGGGCCAGAGCCTAAAATTAGTAGCTTACAATGTTTTGCTTCAGTCATTATTTTTTCCTAAACGTTTAATACGGTCTTTAATGCGCTCGATTCTAAGAAAATCAAGGCGGATGTAAACAAAATCCGCGATTATTTTTTTTCGCAAATCGAAAAGCTGTGCAGTATTGTGTACTAGAGCTCAGTACTTTTACAGTTAAAACACCTAAGTAGCTCAATAAATAGACTAACAGGCAACAAAACAGCGTTAATTCATGACCCCTTTGATTTTTTTTGTTATGTTTTACCTAATTTTATTTGTCACTGATAGATTATGTGACCTAAGCGAATAGGCAACTATGTTATTTTGGCAGGAAAAACCCGCATTCGGGTTGACTTCAAAAGACGTTAACGTCTTAACCAATGCGCAAGATTACCGAACGCAATTGCTACGTTTGATAGCTAATGCAAAAAAACGAATTTATATCACAGCGCTTTATTTACAGGATGACGAAGCAGGCCGCGAGATTTTAGAAGCCTTGCATCGAGTATCATTAGAGAACCCTGCGCTTGATGTAAAAGTGCTGGTGGATTTTCATCGTGCGCAACGTGGTTTAATTGGTGCAGAGAAGTCTGATGGTAACGCAAGTTTATACTGTGACGATTTAGAAAAGTTTAAATCGAACGTACAAGTTTATGGCGTACCTGTAAAAGCTAAAGAATTATTTGGCGTATTACATTTAAAGGGTTTTGTCATTGACGATACCTTGCTTTACAGCGGCGCAAGCATAAACAACGTGTATTTGCAGTATAATGAGCGTTACAGACTCGATCGTTACTTTTTAATAACGCAGAGCGAGCTGTGTGACTCAGTGGTTGATTTTATTGAGACTAAGCTAATTAGCTCTGTTGCTGTGCCACGCATAGACACACGACCGCTTAAGCGTTTACACGACTTCAAACTTGATCAAAAGCAATTAATGCGTGATTTAAAAGTCGCAAGTTACAACGCAGCAGAGCAACTAAATACGCAAGCATTAGGTATTCGTTTGTTTTTAGGGCTTGGTCGTCGTAATAACGAATTAAATCGTTTAATAAAAGCGTTATTTGATACCACAGAGCAAGAGCTTGTGTTGTATACGCCATACTTTAATTTTCCGGCGCCACTTATGCGATCACTGCGCCGATTATTAAAGCAAGGCAAGCAAGTTACGATTGTGGTAGGGGATAAAACAGCCAATGACTTTTATTTACCGCCAAGCGAGCCGTTTAGTAAAATAGGGGCGTTGCCTTATTTATACGAAACTATTTTGCATAAGTTTGTAAAAACGCAAAAACGCCACATCGATAACGGTAATTTAAATGTGTATCTGTGGAAAGATGAAAGTAATTCGTTTCATTTAAAAGGTATTTGTTCAGATAGAACAAAACATTTACTGAGCGGGCATAACTTAAATCCGCGTGCATGGGGTCTTGATATCGAAAACGGTATTTTAATAGAAGATCCAGAGCAAACAATTATGGATGCTATTGATAACGAAAAGCAGGAAATTTTACAACACTGCCGCCGTTTAACAGGCCCAGATGATTTAGAAACAATGGATGATTACCCGCAGCCAGTTAAAAAACTACTAGGGCAAGCTAAGCGCGTAAAAGTAGATTTTATAATTAAGCGTTTTATCTAAATAAGTTTATATAAATCTGAAATTTAAATACAAAAAAAGCAGCTAATTAGCTGCTTTTTTATGGGTTGTAGTTAGGTTGCTACATTACTTAATACCAACTTAACTACAAAACGCTAAATTATGCGTTTTCTACCGCTGTGCGTGGGTCAACATATTCCATGTTGAACGCTTCAGCTACTTCTTTGTAAGTTACTTGGCCTTTAATTACGTTTAAGCCTTTTAAGAAGTGAGCGTCATCTAGTAGCGCCTTTTTATAACCTTTGTTTGCAAGGTTAATGATGAATGGCAATGTTGCATTGTTAAGTGCAAACGTAGATGTGCGTGGAACAGCACCTGGCATGTTAGCAACACAGTAGTGAACAACTTCATCAACGATGAAAGTTGGATCAGCATGCGTCGTTGCTTTAGAAGTAGCAATACAGCCACCTTGGTCGATTGCAACGTCAACAATTGCAGAACCAGGTTTCATTGCTTTAATGTGCTCAGCAGTTACTAGTTTAGGTGCAGCTGCACCAGGGATCAGTACACCACCGATTACTAAATCAGCTTCTAGTACGTGTTTTTCTAGTGCATCAGCAGTTGAGTAAATAGCTTTAACTTTATTACCAAATTGCGCGTCTAGTGCACGTAATACGTCGATGTTACGATCAAGAACGACAACTTCAGCACCAAGGCCAACAGCCATTTGAGCTGCGCTACGACCAACCATGCCGCCGCCAATTACAACAACTTTAGCAGCTTCAACGCCTGGTACGCCACCTAGTAGCATGCCACGACCGTGGTTAGATTTTTCTAGCGCTTGTGCACCAGCTTGAATAGACATACGACCAGCAACTTCGCTCATAGGAGCAAGAAGCGGTAAACCACCGCGTGAGTCAGTTACAGTTTCGTATGCAATACAAATAGCTTTGCTTTTTACAAGGTCTTCAGTTTGTGGAAGATCAGGTGCAAGGTGTAAGTAAGTGAAAAGAATTTGGTCTTCACGTAGCATTGCACGTTCAACAGCTTGCGGCTCTTTTACTTTTACAATCATGTCTGCTTTAGCAAAAACATCAGCAGCAGTTGCTAAAATTTCAGCACCCGCTTGTGTGTAATCTTCGTTAGTAAAACCAATGCCCATGCCTGCATCAGTTTCTACAATCACTTGGTGACCGTGGTTTACTAATTCACGAACACTTGCAGGAACCATACCTACACGGTATTCATGGTTTTTAATTTCTTTAGGAACACCAATAATCATATCATTTGCCTTATTAAGAACGGATTAACATTTTCCACTATTATATTCATCATAAGCCCGTGTGTCTCACCTTTTTTAAACTCAAATCTAGTGTTATCATCTAGATAATAAAAATAAACAGCATAAAAAACTAGTTGGTACTATGCATCAATTATTAGATAGAATTGACCGTAAAATTTTAATGGAATTACAACACGATGGACGTTTGTCGAACGTAGAACTGGCCAGACGAGTTGGCCTAAGCGCCACACCCTGCTTGGAGCGAGTAAAAAAGCTAGAACGGGAAGGTTATATACTTGGCTATAAAGCGGTGGTCGATCCCGCTAAGCTTGGGCAAGGTTTATCGGTGTATGTAGAAGTAACGATTACTAAAACATCTCCCGACGTATTTGATGAGTTTAGTGCTGCGGTTAAAAAGCACGAAGAAATTATCGAATGTCATTTAGTATCGGGTAATTTCGATTTTTTACTTAAAACGCGCGTAAATGATATGTCAGAATACCGTGGCGTATTAGGCGACATACTATTGAAACTGCCAAACGTAAGTGAAAGCCGAACTTATGTAGTAATGGAAGAAGTAAAAGGTGAAGAAGGCGTAATTATTCGTCCTTATATTACTTGAGGTTATTTATATTAACTGCGTCATTTGCTTATATAAGCTCAAATTATAAAAACTTGTTCATAATCAGGCCATCAAGGTTAAGATAAAGTGCAACAAATTGCATTTCCTGCTAAGGTATTTCACTGCTAAGTAAGTGTGAATAAAAATAGAATAATAAAGAGGAATAGGGAACTATGCGCCTAAACGGTGTGCAAAGACTATTAGAAACAGGGCTGATTATCAGTACCTTTACGGCAATATTTATTTTATGTGCCTTGATCAGCTTTGATCCAGCAGATGCTGCATGGTCGCAAACTAGTTTTAGCGAAGTAAGCAACATCACAGGAGCAGCCGGTGCATGGATAGCCGACATTTTATTACTCACCTTTGGTTGGTTGGCTTACTTAGTGCCAGCGGCCATTCAGCTATTTGGCTACTTGCTATTTAAACAACCTCACCGCATTTTACAGCTTGATTACACTACCTTAGCGCTGCGAGTTATTGGTTTTGCTTTATTTATTACCTCAGCTACCGCTATTAGTAGTATTAATTTCGACGATATTTATAACTTTTCATCGGGTGGGGTAGTGGGCGATGTTATTGCATCAGCCATGATGCCTGCGTTTAACTTTACCGGTACATCTATATTATTGCTGTGTTTCTTTTTTGCAGGGCTTACCTTATTGACGGGAGTATCGTGGGTTGATTTTGTAGATTACCTTGGCGATTTAATGGTTAGGCTTTATCGCTATGTTGTATCGTATGCAAAAGGCTGGATGCACCGAGAACACACTGCAGGTAAAGTAAATAATAACGATGAAGCAGACGCCCATTTTGAAGACGATATAAAAGAGCAAATAGAGCTGCCTACATCAGCTAAAAAAGCAGATAAACAAAAAGCAATAGATAAGCCTCAAACACCATTTAGTGAACCACAAATTAGTGATGACTTTATGCCGTTTGATGAACTTGACGATATACTCGATCAAGAAATTGGCTTTAGCGCAATAGATGACGAACCAATGGACACGGCTGCTGCATTAAATGCGCTTGATCAAAGCCCAGTTGTGGAGCCTGAAAAACCAGTTACAACGGTGGTATCGCCAGCAAGACCAATGCCTAAACCAAAAGCGCAATATCAACCACCACCAACGGCAAAAGAAAAGTTTGAGCAATTATTAACGCAAGAGCCACCACCGGGGCCATTACCATCGCTCGATTTACTCGACAGACCGGATAAAGCTAAAAACCCAATTTCGCAAGAAGAGCTTGATAGCGTATCGCGCCTAGTAGAGACAAAACTTCTCGACTTTAACGTACAAGCAACCGTAGTAGCGGTATACCCAGGCCCCGTTGTTACGCGTTTTGAGCTAGATTTAGCGCCAGGTATTAAAGTGTCTAAAATTACAGGCTTAGCTAAAGATTTAGCCCGTTCGCTTTCGGCAATTAGTGTACGTGTTGTAGAAGTTATCCCAGGTAAAACCTATGTTGGTATTGAGCTTCCAAATAAACACCGTGAAATAGTTCGTTTATCAGAAGTAATAAACGCCCCTAAATTTGAGCAAAATCCGTCGCCTCTTACCATGGTGCTTGGTAAAGACATTGCTGGTCAGCCGGTATGTGCTGACTTAGGTAAAATGCCACATTTATTGGTAGCCGGTACAACTGGTTCAGGTAAATCAGTGGGCGTTAATGTCATGATAGTAAGCTTGCTTTACAAATCGGGTCCTGACGATGTACGTATGATCATGATTGACCCTAAAATGCTTGAGCTTTCAGTATACGAAGGCATTCCGCATTTATTGTGTGAAGTAGTTACCGATATGAAAGAAGCTGCTAACGCACTGCGTTGGTGTGTAGGCGAAATGGAACGTCGTTATAAATTAATGTCAGCATTGGGTGTGCGTAACTTAAAAGGTTACAACCAAAAAGTGCTTGAAGCCAATGAAGCGGGTTACCCAATTCTTGATCCATTATTTAAAGACACCGATGGCATGAAAGAAGTCCCCGACGAGCTAGGTAAATTACCAAGTATTGTTGTAGTAATAGACGAATTTGCCGACATGATGATGATTGTAGGTAAAAAAGTAGAAGAACTTATTGCACGTATTGCTCAAAAAGCACGTGCGGCAGGGATTCACTTAGTGCTTGCTACGCAGCGCCCGTCAGTTGATGTAATTACCGGCTTAATTAAAGCTAATATTCCAACACGTATGGCGTTTCAGGTATCGAGCAAAATAGATTCACGGACAATACTTGACCAACAAGGCGCAGAAAACTTACTAGGCATGGGCGACATGCTTTATTTACCGCCAGGCACTAGCGTACCAGAGCGTGTGCATGGCGCGTTTGTAGACGACCACGAAGTACACGCCGTAGTAAACGATTGGAAAGCACGTGCTAAACCAAATTACATTGACGAAATACTCAATGGCGATGCCACTGAAGATATTTTATTACCGGGTGAAGCTAGCGAAAATGCAGATGAAGAATCTGATCCGTTATACGACGAAGCTGTGTCGTTTGTAATTGAAACCGGCAAAGTATCGGTATCGTCAGTGCAACGTAAATTACGTGTTGGCTATAACCGCGCAGCACGTTTAGTAGAACAAATGGAAACATCGGGTATCGTGAGTTCACCAGGTCATAACGGTGCTCGCGATGTATTAGTACCTAATGGAGCAAATTCATGAAAAAAGTTAACGCCTTATTATTAGTGTTAGGCAGCGTACTTGCCGCACCAAGCTTTGCTGACGACAGCCAAGCATTACAAGACAGACTTGCCACTTTAAAAAGCTTTAAAGCGCAGTTTGCACAACAAGTAACAGACAAAGAAGGCCAAGCAGTTATGCAAGGCGAGGGCACAATAGCGCTTCAACAGCCTATGATGATTCGCTGGCAGCAAACTAATCCAGACGATACGTTATTTGTATCAAACGGTGATAAAACATATTACTTCGACAGCTTTGCTGAGCAAGTAACAATTATGAAAACCAGCAGCCTAATCGACTCAACACCATTTGTGCTACTGACATCAAAAGACCCAGCACAGTGGGAAAAATACAGCGTACTTGCAACAAGTACAGGCTTTAGCGTAACGCCAAATAAAGGCGTAGAAAGCCAAGTAGAACAACTTGATATAGCATTTGCGGGTAACGAGCAAGGGCTTGCTAAACTAGTGGTTACCGACAACTCAGGGCAGCTATCGTCATTTACGTTTAACAATGCCCAAGTTAATACGCCGCTTGATCAAAGCACTTTTGAATTTACGCCTCCTGAAGGTGTTGAAATAGACGATCAGAGTAACGGTGAGTAATTTAGGTTTTAATTTTGGGCCCGATGTACGCCCACTTGCTGCGCGTATGCGCCCTACAACGCTTGATGAATACATTGGTCAGCAGCACTTATTAAGTGCTGATAAACCACTGCATCAAGCCATTGTCGCGGGGCGATGCCATAGTTTAATTTTATGGGGTCCGCCTGGTGTTGGTAAAACAACACTTGCGCAAATAATTGCCAACCATGCTGATGCCTCACTTATTCAAATGTCGGCGGTAACTGCAGGCGTAAAAGATATACGCGACAGCGTAACGCAAGCGCGGGACAACCTAGAAAGCCGTGGCCAACGCACCCTTATGTTTGTTGACGAAGTTCATCGCTTTAATAAATCCCAACAAGATGCCTTTTTACCGCACATAGAAGACGGCACCTTTATATTTGTAGGTGCAACCACAGAAAACCCATCGTTTGCCCTTAACAACGCTATATTGTCGCGTGCACGCGTGTATGTTTTAAAATCGCTTGCCGATACCGACTTATACACCGTAATAGAGCGCGCACTTAAACAAGACGAGCAGCTAAGCCAAAAACACATCACTATTGCCGACAACGCTAAAAAGGCACTGTGCCAAGCAAGTGGCGGCGATGCGCGTAAAGTACTTAATTTACTTGAACAAGCAGTTGACTTAACAACCGAGAAAAACGGTCAATACAACGTAGATGAGCACGTACTTAGCCAAGTGCTACCCACGCATTTAGCTAAATATGATAAAGGCGGCGATGAGTTTTACGATTTAATATCGGCCTTTCATAAATCAGTACGAGGTAGCTCCCCCGACGGTGCACTGTATTGGTATTGCCGAATTTTAGCCGGTGGTGGCGACCCTTTGTATGTAGCAAGGCGTTTACTTGCCATAGCTACAGAAGACATTGGTAACGCCGATCCGCGTGCGATGGAAGTGGCTTTAAACGCGTGGGATATATTTCAACGTGTTGGCCCAAGCGAGGGCGAGCGTGCAATAGCACAAGCCACACTGTATTTAGCCAGCGCA
The DNA here is from genome assembly GCF_014164415.1 of Pseudoalteromonas sp. SG43-1. NCBI lineage: Bacteria > Pseudomonadati > Pseudomonadota > Gammaproteobacteria > Alteromonadales > Pseudoalteromonadaceae > Pseudoalteromonas > Pseudoalteromonas sp. SG43-1. The sequence continues at coordinate 151,181 of NZ_JACJFD010000005.1, forward strand.
CCTAAAAGTAATGCAGTTTATATGGCGTTTAATCAAGCAAAAGCAGATGCCAAAAACGAGCCAAGTTACCCAGTACCAGAGCATTTACGTAATGCCCCAACTAACTTAATGAAAGACTTAGGGTATGGCGCTGAGTATCGTTATGCGCACAATGAAGAAGGCGCATTTGCCGCAGGTGAAAAATACTTACCACCAGAAATGGACGGCAAAGAATATTACTTACCGAGCGAGCGCGGACTTGAGCAAAAAATTAGACAAAAACTCGATTACCTAAAAGAGCGCGATGCGCAAAGCCCACTTAAACGGTACGAAAATGATTAAACTTTATATGATGATCGCCCTTGGCGGAGCCTCAGGTGCGTGTTTACGGTTTTTTATTAGCGAAAGCATGCTAAAACTCCTCGGTAGGGGATTCCCTTTTGGCACGTTGACGGTTAATATTCTGGGTTCATTGTTAATGGGCATTTTGTACGGTTTGATAGATAAAGAAATTATCACCGCAAGCCCCGCCAAAACCCTTATCGGTATTGGCTTTTTAGGTGCATTAACCACCTTTTCAACATTCTCAATGGACTCGTTGTTGTTATTACAACAAGGTCACTTTATTAAAATGGCCCTCAATATCATCTTAAACGTGATGGTGTGTATTTTTATGGCTTGGCTGGGCCTTCAGCTAGTAATGCAAAAAGGTTAAAAAACTAACATGTTAGATTCTAAATTTTTACGTCAAGACATCGAACAAACTGCAGCACGTTTAGCGGCGCGCGGTTACGAACTCGATGTAGCGACGGTAACGGCACTTGAAGAAAAACGCAAAACATTACAAGTAAAAACGCAAGAACTTCAAAGTCAACGTAATGCAAGCGCAAAAGCAATTGGTCAAGCCAAAGCTAAAGGCGAAGACGCACAGCCACTACTTGATGCAGTAGCTAACTTAGGCAGTGAGCTAGATGCCGCTAAAACAGAGCAAGATGAAGTATTAGCCGCAATTAACGACATTGCTTTAGCAATTCCAAACTTGCCAGACGAGTCAGTACCAGCCGGTAAAGACGAAGACGACAACGTTGAAATTTTAACGTGGGGCACGCCTAAAAAATTCGATTTTGAAGTTAAAGATCACGTTGATGTAGGCCAAGACCTAAACGGTTTAGACTTTGAAATGGGCGTTAAAATTAGTGGCGCACGCTTTACTGTAATGCGCGGCCAAGTAGCGCGTATGCACCGTGCACTAACGCAATTTATGCTAGATACACACGCTGATAAAAACGGCTACACAGAAATGTATGTACCGTACCTAGTAAATAGCGCAAGCCTTTATGGCACCAGCCAATTACCTAAATTTGCAGGCGATTTATTCCACACATTAGGCCTTGTAAACGATGACGGCGAACAACAAGCCGGCTTTAGCTTAATTCCTACAGCTGAAGTACCACTTACAAACAGCGCCCGTGACGAAATTTACGACGAAAGCGATTTACCAATTCGCTTAGTTGCCCACACTCCGTGTTTCAGAAGTGAAGCAGGCAGTTATGGTCGCGATACGCGTGGCTTAATTCGTCAACACCAGTTTGATAAAGTTGAACTTGTACAACTTGTAAAACCAGAAGACTCAATGGCAACGCTTGAAGAGTTAACAGGTCACGCAGAGCAAATACTACAAGCATTAGAACTTCCGTACCGTAAAGTAATTTTATGTATGGGCGACATGGGCTTTGGCTCAGCTAAAACATACGATTTAGAAGTATGGTTACCTGCGCAAGATACATACCGCGAAATTTCATCATGTTCAAACATGGCTGACTTTCAGGCGCGTAGAATGCAAGCACGTTTTCGTCGTGAAGGTGTTAAAAAGCCAGAGTTACTACATACACTAAATGGTTCAGGCTTAGCCGTTGGCCGTACACTAGTAGCCATACTAGAAAACTACCAACAAGCCGATGGCACAGTAGTAGTACCAGAAGTATTACGCCCATACATGGGTGGACTTGAAGTGATTGGTAAACAATAAAAATCAAGTTTAAGTTAAGCAAGCTTTAAGCTTGTAAATCTTAAGACGAAAGCCGCTGTTTGCAATGAACAGCGGCTTTTTTTAGGTTAAAGGCAAAAGCTTAGAGAAAAATTTAAGTTATCTTATTAATAATATCGCTTACACCTATTTTATGGCTCATTACTTTTTTGTCCGATATTACTGATCTCTACCATTTTGAGCTATTTCTACATCAAGGAAACTTAAATATCGGCTAACTAGTTGTTTACAAGTCCTTATTAGCTGGTTAAATTAGAATCTTTGTAATATTTGGACATTTGTCGGTTTATAAAGCGACAAATGTCGGATACAAAGTTGTTATAAGCCAAAGGAAGTTCGGTGATGAAATCGATAATTGGAAAACTTGATGTGTTAAGCGTGTTTGCAGCGTGGATACTTTTAATAGTTTTCTTTGTATCTCTGGCTTATGGGAAAATGTTTTCTGAACCTAACGCTAGTGCTAGTCATTTAGTTTATTTGTTTGGGGCATTCTTTTGCACAGTTTTAATTCATATTGTTTTGGCATTTTTTAACCGTTGCCCACATTGCGATAAATGTTTAACTGTTCAAGGTTTTAAAAAGCCTCATCCAGCATCAAGTGGTAGCTGGGATAAAGTTGTTTGGCGCTGGTTTTCTGGTTCAATTGTTTGTATCCATTGCGGGCAAAGAGTGGCAACTAATGGCTTATAACAAGTTGCTCAAGTTCGTTCGTAAACTCACTGGGACAATTAACAGTTGGCTTGGCGCTTCGCGCAAGTTTAGCCAACAGTCAATTGCCCCTTAGCAAAGCGTTATATGCCAAGAAAGGAATCGTGTGAATCTACTATTTGTTTGCTCTGAAAATAGATTAAGAAGCCCAACGGGTGAAGAGGTATTCTCTCAATATGATGGGATTAACTCTATTGGTTGTGGCACTAACTCAGACGCTGAAACACCTCTTAGCGGTGATCTAGTTGAATGGGCGGATATTATCTTCGTAATGGAAAAGTCACATCGCAATAAAACCTCAAAAAAGTTTAAAGATTTACTTAAAGGTAAAAAACTGGTGTGCTTAGATATTCCCGATAACTACGATAGAATGCAACCTGAGCTAGTAAAAATACTAAAAAACAGAGTGTTAAAGCATATTCGTATATAGGCATATAACAAGTCATTTCAGCAGGACAAAAAACAGTTGGTTTTTGCTCGTGCCTCGCTTATTTTAACCAACTATTTTATTGCCTCTGAATGAGGCGTTATATGTCTATCGAGAATTGATGCTGATTTCACTTAAAGAGAAACTAAAATTTGCTATTTTGTTAGCACCAGATGCTTTTACCTATTCTTTAGTTTGTATCGTTTGGGAACCTTTATACCGAATATGTATTTTAGTTGGTCTTGCTGAAAAAGGTATGGAGTGGGTTCCTTTTCAATTCGGCTTAATAGTGTTTACTGTGCTGTTTAGCTATCGATACATTGTTTATTTAATTAAACATAAGAGTAAGTAGCCATATAACAAGGCATTTAAACGGAAAATTTACAGTTGGCTGTTTTTCGTTCCTCAAACATTTTAGCCAACTATAATTTTCCGCTTAATGCGGCGTTATGTTTTTAAGAGGAAATCATGTTTACATTGGATGTTGATACCGATCTGAAACTGGCTTTGGTTACTCCCAAGTATGCTTCGGCCTATCTTGAAATTGTCAGTCGAGAGCGAGAATATTTGAGTCAATGGTTAGCTTGGCCTCCTCATGCAAGCAATGAAGAGTTTTTTCTTAGCTTTATCAAAAGTTCATTGCATGATTATGCTGATGGAAAATCCTTAGTTTGTGGGATGATTTACCAAGATAAGTTGGTTGGAAATATCAGTTTTAACAGTATTAACCGTCAACTGAAAAAAGTAGAGATTGGCTACTGGTTAAGCTCTGAATACCAAGGTAAAGGTATCGTGAGTAAGTCAGTTTTAAAACTGACCGACTTGGCTTTTACTGAATTTGATATGGAAAAGGTTCAGATATCAGCAGCGAGCGAAAATATTCCAAGTCGTAATGTATGTGAACGTTTAGGTTTCTCGCTTGAGGGCATAATCAGTTGCGCAGAAAATTTGAATGGCCGAGTTGTAGATCATGCTGTTTATGGTCTAAATCGTACCAATTGGCCCAAAACATAACAAACGCTTCAAGAGGGACAGCCAACGCGCGGTATTTTACTATGCGTTGGTTTTTGTGATTACGGTGTTATGCGGAAGCTTAGTAGTAGCGTTGGCTGCCCCTTAAGCGGGCGTTATGTGTATTGGGAAAGTTGTGAGTATGACTCGATTTTGGGATATTCAATTAGTATTAGATAGCACGTACACCGAAGAAGAACAAAAAACTGTGATTGTGAATTCTAGATCTATGGTTCATTTCATTGAAAGGCATTTATACCCACTTAACTTTCGTAGCAAATTTTCAAGACTAGTTATAAGTTGCTCTAAGTTACCAGTAGAAACTGAGTTTAGCCTGGGAAAAGATCCTGCAATTGCCCATGTTAATATCTCACAAGATTTAGGGTGTTTCATTCACTCAGATGATGAAAAGTATTTAGCTTTCGAGAAAATTCTAAAACATGGTTTTGAGGTTGCTGAAAAATATGCTGAGTTGCCGAAATCAGAAGTGTTTGATGCCATAGAACAGTTTAAATCCACTGGCTTCAAAAACGAATGGGTTCATATTGAAAAAACTTGGAAGCGAAAAGGAGTCACTTGCATAATTGAGTGTCATCATAAATTGAATACTTTCCAACTAGTTCAAAAACTTTATAAATGTGACGCATTGGTTCATTCCTCAATTATTGCTGAATCTATGCCTAGGGAGTGGTTGTTCAATCAGTTACTGGGTAAAGTCGTGCTCAAAGAGGGGGGCAAACTTATTTATTCAGTTAAATCTGAGATTTTATCAATTTTTGTTCTTGATACCAATAAACTAGAAATATTTGGTTCAGTTTAAAATACACATAACAAGCGCCTCAATTCGCTCTTAAGTTCGCTCGGACAATTAACAATGGGCTATTGTCGCTGCGCTCAATATTTTAGCCCATTATTAAATTGCCGCTTAGGCGGGCGTAATGTGTATAAATCTATATGGTGCAATATTCCAGTGTTTGAACAATTTAAGAAAATAATTGCTAGTATTTTCCTTTTATTTTTCCTTTCGGGTTGCACTGTCGGTCATAAGGACTATCAGAGATATCTGAATATGAATATTGGTGAGAATATAAATAATCAAAAGCTTTCTAAATCACCCGATGCTGGTGAGTTGATAAGATCGGATTATTTAATCGCAGGCGAAGGGTTAACCAATATTACAACATTAGATACTGGTTTTTTGAGATACCATTTTAGCAGGCAAGAAGTATTACCGAATTACAGTATTAAAGACTTTGTCGGTAAATGTCTTATTTATTACGATGTTGATCCTAAAACGGAAATCATAATTGCTTGGGGTTTTGATAAAGGTGGTAACTCTTTAAGTTGTAGAACTTGGCCTTGAGTGCAATATACACATAACAAGTGACTATGGTGTCAATTCCTAATTTCAAACGATTTTAGGATCCCGCATGACACTATCTCGCACCATTGAATTTATGATCACTACCAGCTTTCGTTGGACTTCCTAGCTTTCACTAGACGTTTTAAAATTTGAATTGGCATGCCAGTTGTATGAAAGTACACAGTTTTTATCACTAAACCGAGACCATGTACAGGCTGCTGGTGGTGGCAATACAATATATGGATTATTAGGCTCTCCATTTTTTAGAAAATACCAAGCTATATTAAATTTTGGTACTCATACACTCACAATTAGTGAGCCATTGTCTGATTGTGAGTGATTAAAGCGGTTCCCTAAAGCCGCTATTATCCTCTAAAAGCGAAGCGCCTTAACTCTCTTTGTGAACTAATTTGGCTTCACTAACATCAGCTCTGCATTTTTTCCATCCATTAATACCGCGACGTTACCCTTATCAGTTATAAACACATCTCTTAACCTGCCTGCGGCATTAGGAAATACGTGAGACTGTGTAAATTCACCACTTAGCAGATTAACGCTGTAGAGCTTTTTATCAACAAGGGTAGTGATAAGCACATGTTGCTGTAACGAAGGAAAAGCTGCATGTTTAGAGCCGTAATACGCCATGCCTGATGGCGCTATTGATGGAGTCCAATTAACACTTGGTTTTTGCATGCCTTTATATTCGGTAAAGGGGGAAATACGCGCTTGCGAGTAATCTTTGCCATAGGTGATTACCGGCCAGCCGTAATTAGTGCTAGCGGTTAAGTAGTTTAGCTCGTCACCGCCTGCAGGGCCGTGCTCGTGGCTAACAATTTGCTGCGTATCGTAATCATAAACTAAGCCTTGAGGGTTACGATGACCAAGTGAGTAGACAGCATGTGCATTTAGGTTTTTATGATAAATAAATGGGTTATCTGTTGGAATGGTGCCATCTAGGTTTATACGTAATATTTTACCAAGTTGGCTGGTGATAACTTGTGCTTGCTCTCTAAAGTCATACCCATCGCCCGTTGAAACTAATAATGTATTGTCGGGTAAGACAAGGGCGCGTCCTGCGTAATGTTGCGGTGTGTTTTTATCAGTCGCTACTTTATAAATAACGTTGGGCTTTGAAAAGTCAGTGCCATTAAACGTGGCTTTGGCAACAACCAGCCTGTTTGCGCTTGCATCACCTTGGGCATAAGTAAAAATAACTTCTTTTGAGTCGTTATAATCTGGTGATAAAACAATGTCGAGTAAACCACCTTGGCCCGCAACGTATAAGCCCTCAAGGTTTAATTTTACTCTTGATTGCACGTTGTTCTTAACTATAACTACATGACCATCACGCTCTGTAATTAACCATGTGCCGTTTGGTAGTTCAACCATGCTCCACGGAGACTGTAATTGCGTAGCCAGTGTTTGTGTACTGTATTGCTCCTTTGGTAGCGCAGCGCTTGCATTAACAGAAAACGCACAAAGCGAAAGCAGAGTAAAAAAAGAGATACATTGTTTACCGGGCAAGCCTTTGCTAGCATGGCCAGTATAAGAAAAAAGCTTTATTTTAAGTTGAGATAACCATGTCGTTTTTAACACGTGTATTGCCTTCATTTTTAGTTTCTTGGTTACTTACATTCACACTAGCTAGCTTGTTTCATAGCCAATACGTTGTCAATCAATTAGTTAATGTAGGTGTAGTGGTGCTCTTGAGTGATCGGGCTAGTTTAACGCTTGATGATTGGTTAGGCCTATTACCTACCTACGGCGCTATTATTGCCCTAGCACTTGCCATCGCTTTTTTTGTTACCGCAAAGCTTAATAAAAAGGTTCAAAAATACACTACTCAGTTATTTGTTATTGCTGGCATTGTGGCATTTGCTATTGTGTTAATTGCCATTGAATCAATTATGAATATTCATATTATAGCGGGCGCAAGAGGCTGGGGTTTTTATGCTCAACTGCTTGCAGGCGCGGTAGGTGGTTTTACATTTTCGCAATTATTTAAAGTAACTAAAAACCAAAAAGCGTGTTAGATGTGTGAATATAAGTACGGTTTATACGTTATATAGTGATTAATAAATAAAGCCCGCTGTTTATTATAAACAGCGGGCTTTAAATATGGCCTTTAGAAATTAATTAAAAAATTAAACTAATCAGTTTGTAGCTACTTAACCCAAAAATTAGGATTAAAACGGGTAGGGTTACCAGGTTTAACAGCAAAGAATTTGTGTAGTTTCCCATAACCCCTTTTTGATTAACCAGCCATACAAGGTAGGTGCTAACAATAGGGAGTAATAACCCGTTAGCCGCTTGTGCGAATATAATCACCGCTACTGGGTCTAAACCTAATGAGGCCACCGCAGTACCAAACAATAAAATAATAATAGCAACGCCTTTAAAGCGTAAGTTACCCATATCGTTTGACCAACCTAACATGCCACATACGGCGTAAGCACCGGCAAGTGGCGCTGTAATAGCGCTTGTTAAACCTGCTGCAAACAAGCCAATAGCAAAAAAGTAATGAGCGGCGTCGCCAAGTAATGGCTCTAGTTGCACGGCCATGTTAGCCGCACTAATTTGCCCCGCATCGGTACCATAAAATGCAACGGAAGCAGTAGATAAAATAGCTAACGTGATGACACCGCCTAAAGTGATTGATAGGCCTGTATCAACATTTGTTTCTTTAATCATTTTTTGCATATCGCTGCTACTGTCGTGTCTGGCAGCGAGTACGCCGGAGTGTAAAAATAAGTTGTACGGCACAATGGTCGTACCGACTAATGCCAATATAGTTGTAATAGAACCTTCAGGCATACTAGGGATAAAACCAGCAAATACATCAGCGAGCGAAGGGGCAGCCATTACAAGTGTTGAGATAAACACTAAACTCATTAAAATAACGAGTAAAATTAGCGCGTTTTCAACCACTTTATGTTTGCCGCTATACAGTAAAGCAGCACTTAACAAAGCAATAAGTGGTGTCCATAGTTGGGAGTTAATTTGAGGGAATATTTCAATTAACCCCATGCTAGCGCCACTTAAGTTACCCGCTTCATAAGCTGCACTGCCTACGCCAATGGCGCTAATAACTAAAAATATAGCTAAAGATTTAAATAAAGGCGTTTGAATATTAGCTCTAAGAGCTTGTGCTAAATCTTGCCCGGTAGTAACGCCAAGGCGCGCCGCCATGGATTGTAATAATATAGTGGCAATTACTGAAAACAGTAACGTCCATATAAGTGCAAAACCAAAGTTTGCACCTGCCACGCTGGCGGTAGTAATGGTCCCTGGTCCAATGAAGGCAGCGGTGACAAGTAGTCCTGGTCCTAATCGCATAATTGACCTTAATAGTGCTATTGCATGTTGCTATTTAAAGTTACATCTTACGTTTAAAACCAATATTTATACGCGATGCCTGTTGTGTTAAAGCTGTCACTTACAGTAAGTGCCTTGCTGCAGTATTCGCTCCTTGACGATTTCTTTTTATAAGCATATGTTAAAAAAGGGCACGTAGGATACCAACTTGTATATAAATTTAAAGGGGATACAGTGCGTTTGCATGAATTTCAAACGAATATATAAGCGAGTTAAATGACTGATGCCGATATTTATATCGGCATCTTTATATTTACTTTATTAGGCTTTTAATCGCTTCTAAGCCTTTTTTTAGGGTATCTGCATCGGTAGCATAGTTAATACGGATACACTCGTGCTTGTGCGCCCAGCTGTCGTCAATGCCGATAAAAAAGTTGTGACCTGGGATCACATACACGTCTTGCTCTTTAAGTTGTTGATACAACACCTCGCTTGTTATTTTTGCATCTTTAAACCACAGCCACATAAAAAATGCACCTTCAACTTTGTGCAAATAAACAGGCAGTTCGGCAAATACTTCGTCAAACAACTCAATTGCTATGTGTGCTTTATTACGATAAAAAGGCAGTACAACATTACGGCACAGTGGCAGTAGTTCGTCGTCGTTAATTAAGCGTGTCACTAAGCTTGGGCCAATACTGTTTGGCGATAACACCATGCTGCCATTTACGCGGCCAATTGCTTTAATAATCTCATTATTGGCAACCACAATACCGCTGCGTAAACCCGGTAGGCCCAGTTTTGAAAGTGACATACATAAAATAATATTTGAGTTCCACGTTAGGTTTGCATCGGTGTAAATACAACCTGGGAACGGATCGCCATATGCGTTATCAATAATGAGTGGAATACCATATTGCTTAGCAAGCAAATCAAGGTGTTTTACTTCATCGTCAGTAATTACATTACCTGTTGGGTTAGTAGGGCGTGATACGCACAGCGCGCTTATACTGCGGTCGTTTGCTAGTGTTTTTTCAACTGCTTTAAAATCAATGACGTATTTAAACTGTTTTGATGTGCTGCCTGTATTCAAAATTTCGATATCAGGCTTTATGGCAACAAACATATCAGCCGATAAACCTTGATCGGCATAACCTATATACTCTGGCGCGAGGGGGAATAAAATCTTTTTATGGCTGCCATCCGGCATTTCGCCTGCCAACATATTAAACAGCACAAAAAAGTTAGCTTGACTGCCATTACCGAGTGCTACGTTATCGGCACTAATATCCCATGCGTACTCTTTACTTAGCTGGCCAGCTAATGCTGCTCTAAACTCGTCGTTACCGGTTGGGCCATCGTAAAGCCCAAATACTTGCGATACTTTATTGCTGGCAACAAGTTTTTGTAATTCACTTAAAAAAACCTCATTTACTTGTGGTACTAATGCGGGGTTACCGCCACCCAGCATAACAATATTAGGATTGTTACTGTTTTTAGCCCCGCCTAAGTCTTCCATTAATTGGGTAATGCCGTTGGGTTGTGTAAATTTAGTGCCAAAGTTTGAGTAGTTCATAATGCATAGCGTTTGTTAATAATGGGGAGGCAGTATAGCGTAAATATAGGGCTTAAATCCGATGATGAGAATAATTCAATGCTAAGATTTACAGCTAGTTATAGTAATGTAATTCCTTATAAAACAAAGGCTAAGTTAAGGCTTTTTAACGCCGTACAAAAACTCTTCGCCGCAGTCCATATACAAATCAAATTTGGCCATGACTTTGGTGAACATAGGGGCGTGTAAAAACTCGTTTAACCATGCGCGTACATGCGTGTATTCACTTTGTAAGTACCAGTGTTTATCTACACGGGCAAACTGTCTAATAAATGGCAGCAGGGCATAATCGGCTAGACTTTTTTCATTGCCCATTAAGTATTTATGCGTGGTTAGTTTTGCTTCGAATTGCTTAATAAACTCTTCGCAGGCTTTTTGGTAGTAAATTTGTGCCATGTCTTTTGTGCGAGCGTAAAACTTGTACTTTTCGAGCACTGGTTTAAATTGTGTGTCGTTTAACTTAATTAATTCAAGCATGCGCTCAAGTGCTAATGGGTTTTGAGTATGCAGTAAATTATGCGGGTCATTTTGCACTAATGCCCATAGCATAATATCAAGGCTTTCATCTATTACTTGGCCATTAGGTAATAATAAAACTGGCACCGTGCCTTTTGGTGATATTTGTAAAAGATGCGGCGGTTTATTTTTAGTTTTTATAGCGCGTAGTAACACGTGTTGCTCTGCCATTAAAATACCCATTCGTGCACGCATTGCGTATGGGCAGTGTTGTAATGAATATAATAATGGCAATGTCATGTTAGTTACCTTAGCTGTTTAGGCCTTCAACATACTGCTGGCGGGTTTGTACTTTAACCAAGCTATTTAAGTGTTCAACCGCTTGTGTTTTCCCGTTAATTAAATCTTGAAAATGCGCAAGTAACACAGCTTTATCCAGCTTTTCTTTATCGCCTGAACCAATGTCGGTTAAATCAATCATAAACTCGTCAAATTTGTCGGCAAAGTCACTCACAATATTCATGTTTAAAAATTGCTCATGGTTGTAAATACTTGGGTAGCCGCCTTTTTGTTTATCAATAGCAAAACTAATACCTTTAACATTGGTAACGGTGGTTTCTTTTTTACAGCTCAGCATACAGCTTGCGTCAATGCGTGGTTTTTTACATCCTACTGTTTGCTGGAAAAAACATTGTCGGCTAGTCATCATTAGTATTGGATGATAAATGCTGTACATCATTTTAAAATTGTTAGGGCGTTTAATATTACGCATTTGTGGTTTGTTTATTTCGTTTGAAATAAACGCGCCTTTTGCGTTTAAATCTTCTTGTAGTGTTAGTAACGCATAAGAGTTTGTGGTGTTTAACAACGGGCCTGCAATCCAGTCAATACCCATTTGTACTGCTTTAAATGCAACGCCTGTGTTGTTACTAATAATAAGCTTAGGTTTTACAACCTCGAGCAAACGTACCGCTTCTTCAAAATCTTTACCAATTAACACCGCCGGAAACCACGGAATTAACTGTGGGTGCTCTAAAAATACATTAATGTATTTATCGTTATCGGTTCTAAAGCTCTCTGGTAATTTAAAGTAAACATCGCCACCTGTTAAATCACATAGATGAACGTCTTTTATGTCCGATATTAAAATAGAGAGTGTTGTTTTGTTATCGGCTTTAGGGTGGTTTACTAGTTTTGGCAGTTCAACAGGGGCGAGGACGTCTTTGCCTTCGTTTAATAAAAACGCGACTTGCTTCTTAATACGAGCAAGCTCTTTAAACGGAATGCTTAAGTTGTTGCCTAAGTTTGAGTAATCCATATTTTTAATTTCAAAATTGGCATTACTAAAGGTTTTAAAGCGCTTATCAATGGCAGCAATATCAACAACCGATTTATCGGCGGTTTGCATAGGCATTTGCGATTGAACTTCAAAGCGTAGAGGTTGAAGGGCGCTTTGCTCTGCTAGTGTGTTGTCGTGTTTATCGTTTATTGTCAGTGTTACTGTAAGTGGCTGGTTTAATTGGCCCCCAAACTCAAAGCGTAGTTCTCGTTTTGAAATATCTAAAAACTCAATCTTCTTTTTAACTAACGTATCAATGTCATTTTTTTCTGCGGCGAGCTCTTGTTGTGCATCGTAAATTTGCACAACCGAAATCGCGTTACTCTTTTCGTTAGCGTGATCAAAGCTATGGTCGCGCGGGTTGTCGGTAAACATGTTTTTTGTCATGTCACCTTGCAAAAACTTATTAGTAAAATTACGGTTAAATACTTTGTATAAGCTTGAATCGTCTTCAATTAAATTACCTGTTTGTACAAAGGTATCTATTTGTTTGCGCCAGCTATCAATAACTGTATGTACGTAGTTAGCACCTTTAATGCGGCCTTCTACTTTTAACGAGTCAACACCAGCGGCTACCAACTCCGGTAAATCAAAATAGGCTGAATTATCTTTTAAGTTTAACGGATGTTTGTTACCCATGGCGGTTGGCTCGTATTCATCACGACATGCTTGTGAGCAACGACCACGGTTACCTGAGTTACCCACACTTACTGAGCTTGAATAACATTGCCCTGAAAACGCAATACATAATGCGCCATGTACAAACACTTCGGTTAGTACGTCGCATTTGTGCGCTACGTCGGTCAATATTTTAATTTCAGTTAAGTTAAGCTCGCGCGATAAATTTACACGTGTAGCGCCAATGCGCGCTAAAAACTCAACCTGTGATTCGTTATGGGTGGTTAACTGAGTTGATGCGTGAATATGCAAAGTAGGAAAGTGCTTTTTAACTATATTGAACAACCCTAAATCTTGCACAATAATGCCATCGAGCGTGGTATTTACGAGTTGGTTAAGTAGCTTAAATAGCGCGCCCATTTCGTGCTCTAATATAACTACATTTAGCGTTAAAAATATTTCACAGCCGTATTCATGGGCTAGGCGAAGTGCGCCGTTAAGCTCATCAAACGAAAGATTAGACGCTCGGTTACGTGCATTAAAGGTATCTAACCCACAATAAACCGCATTAGCACCGGCTACAATGGCGGCTTTTACCGCGTTAACATCACCGCCTGGGGCTAATAGTTCAATCTTTCTACTCATTACAATGTCGCTTCGCTCATATTTAATTGCCGCGAATTTTATATGGTTAAGCACGTTAATGCTATTTATTGAGGGATATAATAAAGACTAATACCAATTCGCTTAATTAAGTGATCTATTTTGAGGCTGGAAAAACGTGTTGATAGCTAGGCAAAAAATTCGCTATTTAGTTGTTCTCGGCAATTGCTCCTGCATTGCTCTACCTTCTGCATCCATGCAGTCGTAAATGAGAATTTTTTAACACAGGTAGCGACACGTTTAGCCCCGCAAAATGAT